>JAURZP010000365.1 GCA_030653335.1 Methanoregula sp.
GGCCGGCTTCCGGATCAAAAAAGAGATCCGGGAGCAGGTCGTCTTTGCGATCCAGAACGTGATTAAGGATCCGCCGTTTACAAAGATGAACCTGATCAGCTGCCGGAACCTGCTCATCTATCTCGATGCTGAACTCCAGAACCGGGTGATTCCGGCGTTTCATTACGCGCTCAGGCATGAGGGCGTGCTATTTTTAAGTCCCTCCGAAGGTATCGGAAATTTTACCGATCTCTTCGGACCGCTCGATAAGAAGTGGAAGGTCTACCGGGTCAAACCCTCGTTATTGTCTGCCCGTTCACTGGTCGCCCGGCGCTTTGCATGGACCGGCGAACAGATTGAGAAGTTATCTGGTGAGGTTGCCGGAAAGACAGAAAAGATCGACAAGACAAACTTTGCCGAGCTCACCAGACGTGTACTCCTCCAGTCATTTGCCCCGCCGTCCGTGATCACCGATGAGAAAGGAACCATACTCTACGTGCACGGAAACACCGGGAAATATCTCCAGCCGGCACCGGGCCAGCCCAGCAACAATATCATTGATATGGCACGCGAAGGACTCCAGCTGGACTTACGCTATGCCCTCCAGAACGTTGCTGCGCAGAAGAGACCATGGGTTGCAAAAGGCCTGCCGGTCAGGACAAATGGCAGCATTCATGGCGTTGACTTAACGGTACGGCCACTTGCCGACCCGGAGGCAGCCCGGGAACTGCTGCTGATAAGTTTCCAGGACGCCGACTTGCACCCGCCAGAAAAACGAAAGACCGTAAAGCGTGCCGCCGGAAAAGGCGAGTCAAAGCGCGTGGAGGAACTCGAGCAGGACCTTGCGTATACCAAAGAGAACCTTCAGGCAACGATCGAGGAGATGCAGGCGGCCAATGAGGAACTCAAGTCCACCAATGAAGAACTGCAATCAACCAACGAAGAGCTCCAGTCCACCAATGAGGAACTCGAAACGTCCAAAGAGGAACTCCAGTCAGTGAACGAAGAGATCATCACCGTGAACGCCGAACTACAGGCAAAGATCAAGCAGCTCACAGATATCCAGAACGATATGAAGAACCTGCTCGAAAACGTCAATATCGGTACGATATTTTTAGATGCCAGCCTCGCGATCAAACGCTTCACCCGCGATGCCACAAAGGTGTTCCGGCTTGCGGCAACGGATACGGGACGCCCGCTTGCCGATATCCGGTCGCTGATTCCGGATGTGGATCTGGTCATCGATGCACAGGCGGTCCTTGATTCACTCATACCACGGGAGAAGCAGGTGCGGTCTGCGGATGGCCAATGGTATCTTGTCCGCATCATTCCCTACCGCACGCTGGAGAATGTGATCGATGGCGTGGTGATGACTTTCACTGAGATCACCGCATTAAAAGCGCTGGATGCCGAAGTCCGGCTTGCCCGCGATTATGCTGAGAGCATTGTCAACACCGTAAGGGAACCGTTAGTTGTCTTAAACAGTAAGTTTGAAGTGGTCTCGGCGAGCCGGGCGTTCTATGACGTGTTCAAAGTGACACCTAAAGTGACCGAGGGTAATGTGTTGTACACGCTCGGGAACAACCAGTGGGACATTCCCCGGCTCCACGAGCTGCTGGAGAAAGTGCTGCCAAAGAACCGGATGTTTGACAATTTCCTCGTCGATCACTCATTCCCCGGCATCGGGCAGAAGAAGATGCTCTTAAACGCCCGCGAGATTATTGGGGAAGAGGGTGCCCCCCATCTCATTCTTCTGGCTATGGAAGTGATCGCACCGGTCAGCAATACGGAAGAGAAGGGTAAATCCGGCCGGCAGGAGAGAGAGAGGGATTAAGAAATGGCTGCGGGGAGGGAGAAACCGGAAGAAAATACAAAGGCTCCCACGGCAAGACGACACATGGAGAAAAAACCAAAAAAATTAGGAAAAACAGTGGCGAAAAAAACCGGTAAAGCCCTGTCTCCGCTATTCCCTGAACATCTATTGTTTCTTGTTCCGCCAGCACTGCTTGGGGATATCCATTCACTGATTGAATCAACCCGTGTCCGGATCGCAACCGGAGTGAATACCGAGCTGGTGATGCTTCACTGGCATATCGGGCACCGTCTCCGTGAGGTCATCAAGGGTGCAGAACAGGGTGTGTATGGCAAACGGATTGTGAAACTTGTAGCTGATCTCACTGCCGTGTATGGCAGGGGGTTTTCTGATAAGAGTCTTCGTCACATGATCCGGTTTTCCGAGGCATATGAGGATGAGACAATAGTCTCGACACTGTCGAGACAATTGAGCTGGTCACACTTTCTTAACCTGATCTACATCGAAGAAACGCTGAAACGTGATTTCTATACTGAGATTTGCAGGCTCGAAAGGTGGAGCGTCCGGATCCTTCGGGCAAAACTCGACGGCATGTTGTACGAGCGAACTGCTCTTTCAAAGAAACCGGACGAGTTGATGCGAAAGGAACTTGCGGCTCTTCGTAACGAAGACCGGATGACGCCGGACATTGTATTCCGTGATCACTACCTGCTCGATTTTTTAGGACTTTCGGATACCTATAGTGAACGGGATCTTGAAGATTCCATTATACGGGAAATGGAGCGGTTCATCACCGAACTGGGTACGGACTTTTCGTTTGTTGCGCGGCAGAAGCGGATCACCGTGGATCATGAGGATTTTTATATTGATTTGATCTTCTATCATCGCCGCCTTCGCTGCCTCATCGTGATTGACCTGAAACTTGGCGTATTCCGCCCTGCGGATATGGGGCAGATAGAACTCTATCTGCGATGGTTAAACAAGTACGACCGGCAGCCGGGCGAGGAATCGCCACTCGGCCTTATCCTCTGTTCCGGGAGGTCTACGGAACGTATCGAATTGCTCCAGCTGGAGGAGCGGGGCATCCGCGTGGCCGAATACCTCACCGAACTTCCGCCGCGCGAAGTACTGGAGCAGAAACTCAAAAGTGCAGTCGCGATTGCACGGGAACGGCTCGCTGCACGGATGGCTGGAAAAGCAGGAACGGTGCCAAAAAGGAAAGAGGCGCCTGACCGAAAAGGATGACTAACATGGCTGCGGGAAAGAAAAAACCAGAAGAGAAGAAACCGGACACCTCAGGTACCGGGCATTCGTTGCGGGATGAGGCCGAAGAGCAACTCGCCCGCTCCCCAAAACCTTCTCCCGGTTCACCAGTGCAGACTCCGGAAGCACTCATCCACGAACTCCAGGTCCACCAGATCGAACTTGAGATACAGGCAGAAGAACTCCGGAAATCGAAGCTCGCACTCGAAGAGTCGCGGGACAAGTATCTTGGCCTCTATGATTTTGCCCCGCTCGGGTATTTCACGCTCAACGACAAGGCGCTGATCACCGCGGCAAATCTCACCGGTGCGAAGCTCCTTCTGGTTGAGCGGAGCAGGCTGGTCAATGCACCGTTCAGTAAATTCGTTGCTGATAACGATGCCGGTGAGTGGCACTGGTATTTCATGAATGTGCTGAACCAGAAGGAGAAACGGACCTGCACGCTTATGCTCAAACGGGGAGGCGGGCCGTTGTTCCCTGCTCAGCTGGAAGCGATCCTGATTCCCAATAGTGATGGGGTGAACACGGTACGTGTGGCGATTATTGATATTACCGAGAGCAGGCGGGCGGAAGATGCACTGCGGGTAAGCCAGGAGCAGCTCACGCTTGCAATTGAAGGTTCGGGTTTCGGGCTCTGGGACTGGGATGTTCAGACGGGAAAGACGGTATTCAATGAAAAGTGGGCTGAAATTGCGGGTTATACGCTTGCAGAACTCTCACCAGTTTCCATTGATACCTGGATCAATCTCTGCCATCCTGATGACTTGCAGCAATCCGATGAACTATTGAAGAAACATTTCTCGAAGCAGTCCCCGATGTATGTGTGTGAAGCGCGGATCCGCCACAAGGATGGGCACTGGGTCTGGGTGCTGGACCGTGGGAAGGTTGTAAATTGGGATAGTAATGGTCTCCCTATCAGAATGACCGGGACGCATCAGGATATCACCGAGAGAAAAGAACTCGAAAAAGAGATGGTGTATCATGCGCAGGAACTCCAGCAATACTCAACGTCACTCGCGGCGGCAAACAAGAAACTCACCCTGCTCTCGGGCATCACCAGGCACGATATCAATAACCAGTTACTGGTGCTGAACGGGTTTTTAGGGTTTTTACAAATGAAAGTTACGGATCCAACACTTGAGGACTATTTCACAAAGATAACAAAGGCAAGTGAACGGATCGCCGCCATGATCCAGTTCACCAAAGAATACGAGAAGATTGGTGTCAATGCACCGGTCTGGCAGGACTGCCGCAAACTTGTAGACATTGCGGCAAAGCAAACCCCGCTCGGAAAGATCATGGTGAAGAACGATCTTCCAGTCGGAATCGAAGTATTCGCAGACCCGCTGATTGTCAAAGTTTTTTATAACTTAATGGACAATGCGGTGCGATACGGTGGGAAGATCACAACCATCCGGTTCTCTGAAGAGGAACACAATGGCGATCAGATCATTGTGTGCGAAGATGATGGTGATGGTGTCGTTGCTGAAGAAAAGGAGAAGATCTTTGAGCGGGGCTATGGAAAGAACACCGGCATGGGTCTCTTCCTTGCCCGCGAGATTCTCGATATTACCGGCATCACCATCCGCGAGACCAGTGAGCCGGGCAAAGGAGCGCGGTTTGAGATTATGGTGCCAAAAGGGGCATGGCGAACAACCGGGACGGATGACTGATGGCAGAAAAAAAGAAGACGGGAAGGGATGAGAAAAAAGCGGGCACTACTCGTTCTCAGAAATCTGATGCAAAAAAGCAGCTCGCACGCTCACAAAAGAGTTCTCCTCTTTTAAAGGGGCAGATGGAAAAAGCGTTGAAAGAGCGAATGAAGGAACTGAACTGTTTTTACAGCATCTCGACGATGATGGAGATGCCCGACATCCCATTAGATGAAATATTGAGAAAAATCGTTCCACTCCTCCCACCAGCCTGTCAGTTTCCAGAGATTGCCGAAGCCTGCATTGTACTGGAAGGAAAAACCTACCAGACATCAGACTTCCGAAAAACACCATGGATGCTCGTCCATGACATTATCGTGAATGGCAATGCCGTTGGACAAGTGATGGTTTGCTATCTCGAAGACCACCGGACAAAAAATGAACCCCCGTTTATCATTGAAGAGCAGCACCTGCTCGATGCCATCGCCGAGCGACTGGGTCATATCATTGAACGAAAGTGGGCGGAAATGGCGTTAAAAGAGAGCGAGAAGAAGTTCCACAACATCTTTAACACGGTAAATGACGGGATTCACATCCACGAGACTGAACCGGATGGAACGCCGGGAAAATTCATCGAAGTAAACGAAGTCGCCTGCCGGATGTTACAATATACCCATGATGAAATGCTTAAGCACGGACCCCTTGATTTTGTTACCGGGTATCACAACCGACCTTTTAATGAAATTATCCGGGAACTATCAACAACCGGGCATTCAATCTTCGAAACCGAGCACCGGAGAAAGGACGGGACTATTCTACCGGTCGAGATCAACACACGCGTAGTCAGTCTCTGTGGAAAAAACATGATGGTATCGGTGGTCCGGGACATCTCTGAACGCAAGCAGGTGGAATCGGCGCTAAAACTGGCAAATAAAAAAATGAGCCTTGTCTCCAGCATCACCCGTCACGACATCAACAATCAGATATCGGCGATCAATATGTTCCTCTACCTTGCAGAAGAGGGGATTACCGATCCAACGATTCGCGAATATCTCCAGAAGGTCGAGAAGGCATCCCAGTTGATCCAGAAACAGATTTGGTTTACGGGTGAATACGACATGATTGGGATTAGTGCCCCCGTTTGGAGTGATCCCCGGGCACTCGCAGGCATTGCGGCAAAGCAAGTCCCGCCTGGACAGGTTAAGATAAAAAACGATATTCCTGCCGGTGCCGAGGTATTCGCCGATCCGCTGATTGTCAGGGGTTTTTTCAACCTGATTGATAACGCGGTGAAATATGGCAAGAAGATCACAACCATCCGGTTCTCTGTTGAGGAACACGATGGCAATCATGTCGTGGTTTGCGAAGATGATGGTGAGGGTGTCGTTGCAGAGGAAAAGGAAAAGATCTTCGAGCGGGGCTTTGGGAAGAACACCGGAATTGGCTTAGCCCTTGCCCGGGAAATTTTTGATATCACCGGCATCACCATCAGAGAGACCGGAGTGCCGGGCAAGGGAGCACGGTTTGAGATTATGGTGCCAAAAGGGGCGTGGCGGTGCCTCATTGACCATGACACTCCATGCCAGTAAAATTCAAATATTGAGATGAAAAACAAAATAAAAAGGTAAAAAAAAAAGTTACTCAGCCGTGATGGCCTTGACCGCATCAACCTTGATGTACCTGCGTTTTAAGTTGTGCTTGCTGCCGATCACCGCAAAGGTGCGTTCTGTTGCCTGCTTTGCATTGGGGGCCGCGATAATTTTTGTGTACGGCGCCCAGTCTTCGCCCATTAAAAAGGTTCCTTTAACCTCAAACTTCTGATTTTCCATAATTATCACTCCATAAATCCAAATACGTCTTCAATCCTGCCAAGCTCAAACCCGCTCGTTGCATTCCCGGCAAGGTAGCCACTCTCATTGACCATAAGACCGGTACCGACAAGTCCGCAGCCCATATTGATCGACCCGGTACCGACCGGCACCTTTGCAACCTCTTCGATCTTCTTGATCTGGGCAGCAGTAGCTCTCGGGTGCACAATGACACCATTGTTCGTGGCAACGCCCGCCATACCGACGGTCTTTACCCCTCCAAGAACCAGCGTGATCACTTCCACGCCAAGGAAATCGCCAATCTGTTTGATCACGGCTTCGGGCATGTCCGGGTGGACAGCAGCAAAGGTATCGTTTGCCATGATCACGTTGCCTGCGGCATTCATTGTATCACTGAGCAAAAACACCTCGCGGTGCTTTGCCATCTTCTCAACTTCTTCTTCCGTTGCCAGACCCGAGACGATAACGCCCCGGCTGTTACCGGCAACTAAGGAGCCGATGATCGCGCTTCCCTGGATCGTGGTCTCAATAACCTCAACTTTGAGCGCTTCTTTTACTGCATGCCTGAATTCCGGTGTGGAATCCGGCGGGATTATTGCGATATTTCCTACCACCCGGGCAAAAACCCCGATGTTCGGATCGCCTGCAAACGTGATCGTCCTTTCCATCTATGATTCCGGTGCAAGTTCAGCCTGAACCTGCCCGTCCTCCATTTTCATTGCGCGGATACGGATTTTTGACGGTGGCTTCTCTGCGCCCCGGCTCCACACCTTCTCATTGATGCCCTGATCGATCTTGACATCCTCGCTCTTCATGTGCCTGGCGAGATATTTCTTGATATCCTTAATTGCACCATTGCATCGCTTCCAGCGCGGCATCCGCTTTGCATCGCGCAGCGGAATGACATATACGTGTTCCTTCATCA
>JAURZP010000382.1 GCA_030653335.1 Methanoregula sp.
GGCCGGCGCAGCAACTGCCGCCGCTGCAAGATGAAGATCCCCCGCCAGGCAGACCTTGCCTGCGGTAACTGGGGTGTCATCGGTGAGAAGGCCGGAAAAGCAACCTTTGTAGAGGTCTGCTCTGACAAGGGAGCAAAACTCGTTGAAGGCGCAGTGAAGAACGGCATCCTCGCGGCCGAAACAGCTAACCCGAAAGGCCTTGAGATAAGGGCAAAGGTCGAAGGTGCCATGCTCAAGCTCGGAGAGAAATGGCGAAAGAAGGATTTCAATGCTCTTGGGGCGAACCTGTGGGAGACCATCAATAAAGAGACCTCCCGGTGCATCAAGTGTTACTCCTGTATTGAGAACTGCCCGGTCTGTTTCACCGCTGCAGAAGAGCTGAAAAAAGGCTCTATCATGGTAAAACCCGGTGAGCTCCCCCCGAACCCGATGTTCCACATGAGGCGTTTTGCCCACATATCGGATTCGTGTATCAACTGCGGCCAGTGCGAAGAACTCTGTGCAATGGATATTCCGCTTGCACTCTTCTCGCATGCAATCCGGGTGGAAGGCGACGCAACCTTCGAACCGAAGCTGGGGAAAGCAACCTACAGCAATTAATTTTTTTAATCCTGTGAATGTTAAGGGAATAGTCCCTTTACCGGTAAAAAAATATGAATACGGTATCTGAAAAAACCAGTGGAACAAGAAAATAATGGGCGGAGGGAGGGTAAAAAATATGGCAGGGCATTATCACTTAAGAAAAAATTTCAAGACCATTAAGTAATTATCAGGATATTCATCGCTTCATATCCTTATCATAAACCCCTGTCGCTTTTTTTTAAACTGATTCTTTCTGCAGACTAAAAAAATGCAGTTCATCGATCAGATACGTTTGAACATACTATCCAGATCCGCTCTGCTGAACCGGATAATTGTCGGTCTGCCATGAGGACATGTATAGGGATTCTGTGTGAGCCTGAGCTGGGTTACAATGCGCTGGCATTGCTCCTTTGTGCAGACTGTACCTGCTTTAATCGCTCCACGGCATGCGATAATCCGGGTTATCCGCTCACGGTTATTTACAGAACCCGTTGATGCATCATTGACCAGATCGCTGATGATCTCGTCAATAATTCCAGCATTTTCCATCCGCCCGAGCACGACCGGGATTGCACGGACTATGAACGAGTCCCTGCCAAAATCCTCAATTACAAAACCTTCCTGTGTGAGAGCGGGGAGCAGTTCTTTAAGAACTGATGTATCTTTTGGTGTGCGATGGAGGATGACCGGCCAGATAAGTTCCTGGGAATGATGTTCCCCTTTTAACCGGAGCAATACCTGCTCGTAGAGGATCCGCTCATGGGCGGCATGCTGGTCTATAATCACCAACTCGTCAGTTTCAGTCCGCCCAAGTATGTAGATGCCGCCGAATTCGCCAATGACTTCAATGGCCGGAAGTCGTGACGGAAACGCTGGGATTCCAGTACTCAGCTCTGTCTGACGGAGTCGCTGGTCGGAATCAATGGTCCCCGCATGGGTGGATTCACTGACTCCTGATGATGCCGTTTCAGTTAGAGGATACGTATAGACCGGTTGTTTTTCAGTTGCTGCGGGCAGGGATACGATTGCCTGAGCCGGGGCTTCAACTGCGGGAATCAGGTCATGAGCGAGTAAGGCATCCGATACAGCTTTTCGGACTGCTTCTGCAATCTCTTTTTCCCGTGACATGCGCAAGAGTTTTTTTGTCGGGTGCACATTCACATCCACAAGACTGCAATCGATCTGAAGAGAGAGAAACGCAACCGGGGACCGGTCTTTAAGGAGCAGGGTGCCATACCCGGTTTTGACTGCTCCGTTGATGAGAGGTGAGGAGATGAAGCGTCCGTTGATTATTATGAGCATTCGTGCCATGTCTTTTCGTGTGAGAGAGGGTTGTGAAATATAACCGGTGATTGTCATAAACGGATACACAGCATCAACCGGAATGAGGTGTTTAACCGTATCTGCTCCAAACAACCGGGCGATGGTGTCGAGAGGGCGTGTTGAACGATCGGTTACCATCTGTTCATTGTTGTTATAAAAGAGGCGGAACGAGCACTCCGGGTGGGAGAAACAGACACCTTCCATGATCGTATGGATATGGGCAAGTTCCGTGTTGATCGTTTTTAAGAATTTTTTCCTGACCGGGATGTTAAAGAAGAGATCCTCTACAAGAATGCTGGTGCCTTCCGGTGCTCCGATTCCCGCATGCTCTTTTACAGTTCCCCCGGCAATCACAATTTTTGTTCCGGCCACCGCTCCGGACCCTTGCGGTTTTGTGATCAGGGTCACACGGGATACCGCCGCGATACTGGCGAGTGCTTCTCCCCGGAATCCAAGTGTCCGGATGGTGTCCAGATCCTTAATGCCGGCGATCTTGCTTGTTGCATGAGGAATAAACGCAAGTGCGGCATCCTGTGGTGACATGCCACAGCCATCATCGATGATCCGGATGTGGCTGATGCTGCCTGCCGAAGCGGAGAGTTCGATCCGGATTGAGCGGGCACCGGCATCGATGGCATTCTCAACCAGTTCTTTGACAACAGAAGCAGGGCGCTCCACCACTTCGCCTGCCGCGATCTTGTTGACCGTCGATTGATCAAGAACGTGAATTACCGGAGTGTGATTACCGCCCGTCATGGTTTTTCATCCCGGTCTAAAGTCTTTTTTAGTTCAGCTAACTTTGCGAGCGCCTGCATCGGGGTCATCTCATCCGGGTTGAGACGCCCGAGTGCCCGAAGCGTGGGGTGTTCCACGGGAATGCTTTTGTCGGCATGATCATCAACAAGGAGGATCTGCGTATAGCGCTGGGGGCGTGTGCCGGCCGGGACTGCCCGGTTCATACTCTCTGAAAGAAGCACCTCTGCCCGTTCGGTCACTTTTTTTGGAATACCCGCAAGGCGGGCAACATGGATACCGTAACTCTTGTCGGTTGCGCCGGGGATGAGTTTTCGTAAAAAAATCACTTCATCCTGTGTCTCTTTGACAGCGAAATGGTAATTTTTAACCCGTTTGAGTTGTTCTTCCATAGCGATGAGTTCATGGAAGTGTGTGGCAAAGAGTGTCTTTGGTCCTGCTGTCGCTTTCCCGTGAAGGAATTCAAGCACCGCTTTTGCAATCGAGCACCCGTCCACCGTACTTGTACCCCTGCCGATCTCATCGAGGATCACCAGACTCTTTTGTGTGAAGTTGTTGAGGATATTTGCAAGTTCGAGCATCTCGACAAAGAACGTACTCTGCCCGCTTGCGAGATCATCAAAAGCCCCGACCCGGGTAAAAACACGGTCGAGGATGCCGATGCTGGCATGGCGGGCGGGAACAAAACTTCCGGACTGTGCCATAATGCAGCAGAGGGCAACTGTGCGCATGTACGTGGACTTGCCTGCCATGTTAGCGCCGGTGATGATCATGATCTGCGTCTTACTGCCCGAGAGTTCGGTATCGTTTGGGACAAAACCTCCTGCCACCCGCTGTTCAACAACCGGGTGACGCCCGTCACGGATCATGATCGCATCGCCGTCATTGAGTTGCGGGCGCACATAGTCACGCGTCTGTGCCACTTCGGCAAGTGCTGCTGAGACATCAAGAGTTGCAATACCTGCGGCAATTGCCTGTAGAGCATCGACATGTTTTTGCAGGGTTTCTATAAGTGAGGTATAGAGTTCCCGTTCGAGCGCCAGCACCCGTTCATCCGCATTGGTGATGAGGACTTCTTTTTCCCTGAGTGCAGGTATGGTATAACGTTCTCCTGTTGCCGTAGTCTGCTTGCGTTCATAATGCGTAGGAACGAGGGGGAGGTTGGGTCTGGTGATATCGATATAGTAGCCGAAGATCCGGTTATAACCGATTTTTAACGATTTTATACCGGTAAGTTCCCGTTCCTTTGCCTGTAGTTCCACAATCCAGTCCTTGCCGGAATGCAAAACGACCGTGATCTCGTCGAGTGCAGGGGAATATCCGCGCCGGATTACGCCGCCGTTTCTGGCAATCACCGGAGGTTCATCCACAATTGCTCTTTGTATAAGACTGATAGTTTCCGGAAGATCCCGTATCTGTCCGAGCGCTTCATGCAATAACCGGGGAAGGTTTTTGTTCACGTGATCTTCTAACGGTTTTTTTAGTTCAGGTAACATCTGAAGTGATGCGGCAAGGGCAGTGAGATCCCGTGGCCCGGCATTACCGTACGCGATCCGGGCGGCTATACGTTCAATGTCTGCGACACGGTTGAGATGAGAACGAAGGGATAATCGTTCGGCAGTGTGTCCCGCAAGAAATTCAACTGCATCGAGCCGGTGATTGATCGCATCGATATCTGTGAGCGGGCGGGTGAGATGACGGCTTAAGAGGCGGCTGCCCATCGATGTTTTTGTGAGATTTAAGCAGGAGAAAAGTGTTGAGCCTTTTGATCCGCCGGAGATACTCTCCATCACTTCGAGGTTGCGCAGGGTGATTGCATCAAGCATCATGCACTGGGCAGATGTTTTCCGGGATATGCTGGAGATATGGGGAAGCGGAGAGTACTGGGTCTCCTGTGCATAGGCAAGGGCAGCCCCTGCCGCACCGATGACTGCCGGTTCGCCTTCGCACCCGTACCCGGAAAGAGTGGGAACCCGGAATTGGGACGTGAGGAGGCGAGTGGCCTTTTCCTCGTCAAACAGTGAATCAGAAACCTTTGAAACTAAAACGCCTCGTTCCTGTATTCGCTCTTTCAAATCTTCCGGCACGGCAGAGGGCATAATGATCTCTGCCGGATGGTATCTTGCAATCTCAGACAGGAGATTCTGGTGATGTGCATCCTTTTCAATTGTTGTTACAA
>JAURZP010000384.1 GCA_030653335.1 Methanoregula sp.
AAATGCACCACCTACCGGGCGGGATCCCCACCGGTAACCCGAAAGGAGACCATGGAGCTTCTGGCACAGGTACCCGGCTGGTCGCTTGATAACGGTCACCTGGCGCAGACGTTCGAACTTGAGAGCGCAGATGCATGCATTAAATTTTTTTCAGATGTGATGGATCTCGCAACACAGGAAGGACATTTCCCGGATATCTCCATAAAAGAGTCGCGGTTTTTTGAAATCCAGTTCTATACCTACCCTGCCGGTGGGCTGACCCTGAACGATTTTATCATGGCTGCAAAGCTCAATGCGAAAGGTAAGGCACAGTAATATCCCCTTTTTTCCACCTGACTTCAAATGAGCTGATCTATCGAAAGCCTGTTCACCTCTCCCAAATTCCAGATGTGTCTTTCTACTTAACATTCCGGATGAAAACTCCACAGGAAAAAAGGATGATTTAAAGAACCTGCCGTACGATGCCGGTAAAGGCGCTCTTTTATCTTTCAGATCGCTGAATCGGCCCGGATAAGCTGTGCGAGGAGGGGCGTTACGATGAGCACTTCGATTGGGATGACAGCAAGATCCCAGATAAAAAAGACCGGGTTTTAATTGCCACCTGTAACGGTGCCGGGAATCAGCGGATTCTGAATTTACTAACGATCTTTTCCCGTATCGCTTCTTTGGGGTATGCCCCGATGATCCGGTCAACCAGCTGACCATTGGCAAAGAGCATGATTGCGGGGATGGCATCGATGTTGAACTCGCGTGCAAGTTTCTGGTTTTTGTCGGTGTTACACTTGCCAAACGCGACTTTGTCGGAAAATTCCATGGAGAGTTCTTCCATAATCGGCGCGATTCTCCGGCATGGCCCGCACCATTCCGCCCAGAAGTCGATTACCGCATACTGGTTTGTGCGGATAAATTCCACAAAATGCGTCTCTTCAACATCAGTTACAACTGCCACTTTTGCCGGGTGTTTCATTTTTTCGATCAGCTCCTTTTTGCGTTTTTCCTGTATTCGTATGATCTCGTCATCCATAAGGTTGTCTGGGAAAATGAGGAATTAAAGCTGATCGCTACCCGCAAGCGACCGCCCGAAGGTTAAGTATATCAGCGCGTCCTGCCAACATTATAACCCTGATTATAAAGAAGCGAGGTAGGGTAGTCAGGATATCCCGACGGGCTCATAACCCGTAGACCGATGGTTCAAATCCATCCCTCGCTACTGTTTTGTTTTTGTGATCTTTTAAGTGCGAAGCCGGGGCATTTTTCGGGGGGTTTATCGTCACGAAAATCCTTCGTTGAATCCCATTGCACCAGATTCTTTTTCCTTTACAAAAAAGTTTTTTTGGATTACTTTCTTGTGCCCACTACAAGAAGAGCCACCATACAACCGACAACCGCAATCCCGCCAGGAGATGCTTTCGTGGGAGATGGACTTGCGCGTGCCTGCATTGCGGCGGGTATGCAGGTGGTGTTTAGTGCTGCAAGATTCTCACGTGCGCTGGTAAAGCCCGGGTAGGGGAGATTGTAATCGGAATTGATCGCAAGAGATTTCTCCAGAGTGTCCCTTGCAATGGTGCAGTTCCCGTTTGCGGCAAGAAGGTTTCCCTTCACATGCCAGTAGTGGGCATTTTCCGGTTCAAGAGCAAGTGCCTTATCAATTGAAGCGAGCGCATCGTTGTTCCTGTTCATGCCTTCGAGTGCCAGTGCTTTCACGCCATAGTTTGTCGTGTAGTTGGCGTTGAGCGCGATTCCGGTTTCCGCATCAGTAAGAGCAGCCGGATAGTTTCCGAGCGCAAGGTACCCGTATCCCCGGTTAGCATACCGGACCGGTTTTGGATCCAGCAGGATACCTTTTGAAGCGATTTCAACCGATTTTTCATACTGGCCCATCTTCCGGTAGCTGTAACCCTGGAGGCAGAGGATGTCTGCATTGTCCGGGTACCATGCGATACCTCTCGTAGTTATGAGGAGAGCGCTCGTCCAGTTCCGCTCGGCTACCGCCGCTTTTGCCTCGTTGATGTAGACCGTGGCATTCTGCGGGGGTGCTTCTGAGGAGCCCGGGCCTGAGATGAACTTTGCCGTGACTACATCGCCTGATGCTGCCGGTAACACCAGGAAGAACAGGATACATATGAGGAAGAGTATTTTTTTCATGACAGAATCATTGAAAGATTGTTATTTTTTGGCCGGTATTTGTACCTGTTGTTTTTCGCTCTCAGGATTTTTTTACCACCATTGTGGCATCACCGTGGTTTCTGAATGAAAACAGCAACGCAGGAATGAAAAATACGAAACTGCGGATCGTTGACCGGATAAAAAAGAAAATGCATCGGCAGATGACATTCATTTTTCAAATATCATCCTCATCTCCTTCATTAAAACCATAGTGCTCACTGCCGGTGTCCAACTGATCTGCATAAATGTCCATCACATCATCGTATACAGCATTGTTCGAATACATGGAATCCGGGCTTTCATCATCTCTGCTACGTCTTCCACGCTCCCGATGGTCACGATAGCTTTTCCCCATTCGTCGTCACATCCTCTTACGATTGTACTGAGAAATAAAAGTCAATAATATTTCCATACTAAAAAAACTTTTTGTCTCAACCGGACAGGAGCCAGAAACACCGTATCTCGTATTCCTGTAAAAGATTGCAGGAAAAAACTGGCGGGAACCGGATCAGGGCAGTTCCTGACACCCAACAGACCGTGATCCGTTTTAGATCCCGGCTTCAAACGTACCGAGCTTGGACTGGTAAGTCCCATCAATGAAATCGATCTGCCGGGCTTTGGCATGCTCACCATCGATCTGCACCGGGTAACAACCCGTGAGACAGCCAATGCAGAGATCCCCCTGCCCGATCCCGATCGCCTCTACCAGTGCATCCAGAGAGACATGGTGAAGAGATGTTGCAGTGATTCTGTGCCGGACCTCTTCTTCAACCCGGTTGCTTGCGATCAACTCCTCGCGGGTGGGCATGTCCACTCCGAGATAACAGGGTGCCCTGATAGCCGGAGATCCGATGCGCATGTGAATCTCCCGCGCCCCGGCTTCCCGCATCATCTCAATGATCCTTTTTGAAGTGGTGCCCCGCACAATGCTGTCATCGACAAGCACAATAGACTTGTCCGTTAAGTGTGCCGGTATCGGGTTGAGCTTGATCCGGACTGCTTTTTCCCGCTCCTTTTGGGATGGCATGATGAACGTGCGTCCCATGTACCGGTTCTTCATCAAGGACTCCACAAAGGGGATCTTTGATGCTTCTGCATAGCCGATCGCGTACGCAGTTCCGGAGTCGGGAACCGAACAGACAGAATCAGCTTTTACAGGATCTTCTTCAAAGAGTTTCTGGCCGATCTTCCGTCGCACAGTATACACGAGCACTCCATCGATGATCGAATCTGCACGGGCAAAATATACGTATTCAAAGATGCAGTGCGCCCTTTTGCCCGCCATTGCGATCTGGGTGCACCGTATACCATCAGAATCGATCCGGACCAGTTCGCCGGGCTTCACATCCCGGATGAACTTTGCACTCAGGGCATCAACTGCCACGCTCTCGGAGGCAACCATGTAGCCATTCCCGGTCTTTCCTATACAGAACGGCTTGATGCCCAGCGGATCCCTGAATGCATAGATGATCCCGTCGATCATCACCACAATCGAATACGAACCACGGAGTTTGCGCATGCAGAAGTGGACAGCATCCTCCACACAGCCCGTGTTGCTGATCTCGTTGATCAAGATCTTTGCTATGATCTCGGTATCGGTAGTGGTGATGAAGATCTGGCCGGTCTGCTCAAACTCTGCCCGGAGTTCTGCGGTATTGACAAGGTTCCCATTATGGGCGATAGAGATGAAATGGTCCTTGAACTGGAAGTTGAGCGGCTGAATATTCTCAGGAAGATTTGCACCCGTTGTCGGGTACCGGACATGGCCGATTCCGGCCGAACCTTTCAGGTCTGATAAAACAGTTGTAGAAAAAACGTCAGCGACAAGGCCCTGCCCCTTGAATTTCTGGAGGTTCAGACCATCAAATGTTGAAATTCCTGCGCTCTCCTGCCCACGGTGCTGGAGAGCATACAGGGCGTAATAGAGCTGGATGGCTGCACCGCCAGCATCCACGATGCCAACGATACCACACATAGTACAACTCTAATGCGTTGGGATTTTTGGTCTCTTGGTGTGCCACTTGTAGCTGAGTATTCGGGTGCTTCTGCCAAAACCACAGGCAGAGCATTCTTTCTTCTGGGCGTGGAACGATACTTTACCACATCGCCTGCAGGTAATGTGGGTTTTCTTGTTCATCTTTCCCATTGATGGAGTGCCTTTTGACATGTTACTTCACCTTATTGTTCCAATGATGGGGATATATAGATCACATTATCGCCACGGACGATAAGCGTACCTAACTTTCTGACTTCTCCGTTCTCTGTCTCTTCGGCTTTGTCGAGCACGAGATTCATATGAACATCATATCCCTGGAGAACTCCACGGATTTCTCTCCCGCCTTTGAGAGACACGATAACGGGCTGACGGTTCAGCACCAGATCTAAAATATCCAACGGCCTTTTGGTCATAACAATACCTTGTTACCATCGCTCTGGAGTAATATATGTGTGCGAGCAGTTTACTTAAACATACCGTAAATCGGCATCATTCATCACATTTTTACCCCTTGCTTTTAATGCAGAGTGTTCGAACCGCAGAACCGGCTGCCGCACCCGGCATTTTTTTTCTGCAATTTGTTTATGCAAATTTTTTTTTAGCAGGAGTGTTGAATGTACGAGCGGAACAATGAAAAAGATTGTTGTAAAGAAACGCCACTCCGTAAGGAAGAGCCAGGGACAGGATCTTCTCATCCGCCTTGCAGAGCAGATCGGAACTTCATCCAATCTCTTCAGGGCTGATATGATCGAGGTGCTGGAGACCAATGCAGACGTGTCCCTGTACTTGGTTCATAAAAAACCGCTCCTGATGGATACCGGCAACTGGACATTTCCCACGCTAAAAGGGGCGGTGCATTACCCGTTTCCGGAGCGCAGGGTGACTGTCGATACTGGCGCTATTCCGTATGTGGTAAATGGGGCAGATATCATGCGGCCCGGCATTGTTGCGGTTACTGATGACGTGAAAGCGAACGCGCCGGTCCAGATCGTGGATGAGCGGCACGGTAAGCCGCTTGCGATTGGAATTGCCATGTTCGATGCGCCCGCTATGCGTGCCAGTACAGCAGGAAAAATGGTAAAAATGTTCCATCACGTCGGAGATGAGATCTGGAACATGGAGATCTGACCGGACAACGGAGAACTGCAGAGTGCGGGAAATGTCCGATTTTCTCTTTTTTTCCGGGCAAAACCGTGATTATCGGGTTCAAAATAGATACTATTAAATAATTTTCACCATACAGTTTTTTTATGGTTAAGATCATAGACACGCTCCTTGGAAAGAGTTCCGGAAGTTCGGATGACGATTATATGGAACTCGATTTGGCATCCTATGAAGAACACGGCGCCGGTTCCCCCGCACTTCTGGTAAAAATTGCCACCATCACCGACTTAAAAGACACCCCGCGAATCAAGGACGAAGTCTACAGCGGCAACATCGTCATCGTTGATATCTCCCGTCTCAAGATGGACAAGATCTCCTACGAGCGCGTATTAAAAGACTTAAAAGAAGTGGCAAAGGATGTCAATGGCGACATCATCGGTCTTGG
>JAURZP010000389.1 GCA_030653335.1 Methanoregula sp.
CGTTAGACGAGATTGGGATTGAGGTCATCGAAGCAGGATTTCCTGCCGTTTCACAGAATGAGGCACACTGTGTAAAGACGATTGCAAACCTTGGACTCGATGCCCGCATCTGCGGTTTTTCCCGGGCCCGGGAAGGCGATATCCAGACGGCGATTGACTGCGATGTGGAGATGGTGAGCATCTTCATCCCAACCTCCGAACTTCACGTCCGGCTCAAGTTCAAAAAATCACGGCATGAGGTGCTTGCAGATTCCCTAAAAATGATCGATTACGCCCGGGATCATGGCGTGGCAGTGCGGTTTGCTGCCGAGGATGCTTCCCGGACCGACCTGCCCTTTTTAAAAGAAGTCTATCGCGGAGCAGCTGAGCACGGGGCTGTCCTGCTCAGTTTTGCTGATACGGTTGGCTGCCTGATTCCTACCGAGATGCAAAGCATCATGACCGATCTCGTGGCCTCGGTGGACAAACCGTTCTGCGCCCACTGTCACAATGACATGGGCTGTGCTGTGGCAAACACAATCACCGCTGCACAGGCAGGCGCCTTCCAGCTCCACACCACCGTCAATGGCATCGGCGAACGGGCGGGCAATGCTTCCTTAGAGGAGGTGCTTGTCGCCCTGCGGATGAAAGGAAACATTGACCGGTACGATCTCTCCCACTTAACCGGACTCTCGCATATGGTAGAAAAATTCTCCGGAATCACGCTTCCCCGGAATAAACCGGTAACCGGCGAACTTGCGTTCTCCCACGAGAGCGGCATACACATCGCAGCAATCCTTGAAGACCCATCAAGCTATGAGTATTTCCCTCCCGACATGGTAGGCGGAGAGCGGCATTTCATCTTAGGGAAACATACGGGTAAAAAAGCACTTGAGCACGTCATGGCCGGGCTCGGCTGCGAATGTACTGATAAGCAGGTCTGCCGTGTCCTTGACCTTGTCAAGGATCACTCGGAAAACAAATGCAACATCACTCCGGAAATCTTAAGAAAACTGATCACAAAAGCACAACGGGAGAATGCCTGATGGCGACATTATCAGAACGGATTCTTAACGGAACTGCCGGTGAGTATGTGGACCGGAAGGTGGACCGGGCCTATGTCCACGATGGTACCGGTGTCCTCACCCTTGAGGCATGGAAACGTATTGGCAGTGAGCGGCTCACAGATAAGACCCGGCTCTCGATGCTCTTTGACCACATTGTGCCGGCCAACAACAGCACCACCGCAACGCTCCAGCATGAACTGCGCGAATTTGCCCGCGGTTCATTCATGCACTTCTCGGATGTGGGCTGCGGGATCTGTCACCAGATCATGAGCGAGGGTGTGGTGCTTCCCGGCGAAGTTGTTGTAGGTGCCGACTCGCACAGCTGCACGCTTGGGGCTTTTGGTGCATTCTCTACAGGTGTCGGGGCAACGGATATGGCGGGAATCTGGCTGACCGGAGAGACCTGGTTCCGCGTCCCCGAGACCATCGGAATACACCTGTCAGGAACGTTCTATGGTGCTGCCGAAGCAAAAGACCTTGCACTCACGTATGTGAGCCGGCTGGGTATGGACGGCGCTACGTATAAGGCACTGGAGTTTACCGGGGACGGGGTTTTGGGACTCTCAATGGATGACCGGCTCGTGCTTTGCAACCTTTCGGTAGAAACGGGGGCAAAGGCGGGGTTGTTCTATGCCGATGACGTGACTGTGCAGTATCTCGCCCGGACCGGGCAGATGGTACAACCACAGGTAACAGAGCCATGCAATTATGTACAGGAACTCACCATTGACCTGTCAGAGATTGTGCCGCTGGTTGCGGTGCCTCACCGGGTGGATACGGTCAAACCCGTGCGGGAAATTGCCGGTCTTCCTCTTGACCAGATCTTTGTCGGCACCTGCACGAACGGGAGGTATTCCGATCTTGCCCGGTTTGCCCGGATCGTCAAAGGAAAGAGTGTAGCGGTGCGGACGATCGTGGTGCCGGCCTCCAAAGCCGTGCTGGCAGAAGCGATCCGGACCGGGGTACTCACCGATCTGGTGGATGCCGGTTGCACCATCGGAACCCCCGGTTGCGGGCCGTGTCTTGGCGCTCATAGTGGTGTGCTCGGAGAAGGAGAAGTCTGCCTGTCGACAGCGAACCGGAACTTCAGGAACCGGATGGGTGTCGGTGCTGCGATCTACCTTGGCTCGGTTGCTACGGCAGCTGCCAGTGCGCTTGAAGGCGAGATCACCGAACCGGAGGTGAACTGATGACGGCAAAAGGCCCGGCCGTCTGCGTGGGGCCGGATATCGATACGGACCTTGTAATCGCAGGACGATACCTGCGGACAAAGGACCACAGCGTCTGGGTTGAGCACGTGTTTGAGGATCTTGATCCATCGCTCGCTCCACTTCTTGAAGGTTCGGTGATCGTGGCGGGAAAGAATTTCGGCTGCGGGTCATCGCGGGAACAGGCAGCAGTTGCGATCCGTGAGGCCGGAGTAGTTGCAGTAGTTGCACCCTCCTTTGCCCGGATCTTCTTCCGGAACGCGATCAATGTCGGCCTCCCGCTCATCGAATGTGACCTCGCCTGCACGGAAGGATGCCTTGTGACATTTGATCTCTCCGAAGGGTGGGTTGAAGCGGAGGGAAAGAGACATTCCATCCACCCGCTCTCCCCACGAATGCAGGCAATCCTCTCTGCCGGGGGACTGGTAGAGTACTGGAGGAACCACAGGTGATCTTTCCTGAACAGTGCAAGCAGGTGGGGTATGCCACAACAAAACCCTGCGGGGATCTTGTATATTTCCTGAGCCGTTACCTGGTGCGGGATACCGGTGCGGGTTATGAACTGCTCGAAATCACTCCCGATCCCAATGGGAGTGGTATGATGCGTAAACTCGTATCCTCGACTGTGATCGCGACCGCAAAAGAAACCTACCGCTACCGGGAGAAGGTCCAGATCAATGACCGTGCCCGGCTTGTCGAGCTGGCGCAGGATACCGGATACCGGTGCACGATCTTCACCGGTCTTGACGAGCACATGACCTTTGTGCTCGATCCCGATCTATCTGGATTTCTTAAGATTCATGTCTACGATGTGACGCCACCCCGTCCGAGCCTGTCTGCCTGTCTCCGGGAGCTTTCGGCAGCAGGACTTTTTGGGGAACTTGCGGTCATGTTCTGCCATCACACCCGTGACATCACGCAAGTCAAGGCGGATGTCTATCCCTGCCGGGCAGCGGGGTATGCAAAAACACTCGATGCGGACCCGATGCACGGCGGTGAGAAGGTGGCCGGATGCCTGACGGGTTCACAGTTTTTAACTGAATGTTATGGCAAGGATTTCACGCTTGAGAATATCTGCCCCTTAGAGTCCGTGCGGGAAGAGCCGTTCATCGCCCGCTGCTGCCGCTCCGAACGCGAGGGGATTGGCATGTACAAGGGTAAGTTCGGGGCAGTAGTGCACTGGGGTGCGAGCCCGTCCCGTATCGCCCATGCGGTGGAAGACTTAACGACACAGTGGAGGAAAAGATGACGCGGATTGCGATTCTGGAAGGTGACGGGATCGGCCGCGAGGTGATCCCGGTTGCCCGCAGTGCGCTCGAACTGCTCCATCCCGAGTATGATTATTTCACGGTGGAAGTGGGGTATGGCATGTGGGAGCGGACCGGCTGCCCGTGCGCTGATAAGGAGATCCGCGAGATGAAAGATGCGGATGCGATCCTGTTCGGGGCGATCACCACCCCGCCCATGAAGGACTACCAGAGCGTGGTGTTAAGGATCAGGAAGGCGCTTGACCTGTATGCAAACCTCCGCCCCGTAAAAGACGGCGGGTTTGACATCATGATCGTGCGGGAGAATACAGAGGGGCTCTATTCCGGTATCGAAGAGAGCAGCCCGGACCGTGCGACTACGTTGCGTGTCGTGACCCGGACTGGTACAGAACGGATTGTCCGCATGGCAATCAAACTTGCCCGGCAGCGACGGAAACTGTTGACGATCGGCCACAAGGCGAACGTGCTAAAATCGGATGTGCTCTTCCGTGACATCTGCATTGCCGAGGCAAAGGCTTCCGGGATTTCGTATAATGACAAATTCATCGATGCCCTCTCGCTCGATGTGCTCCAGCATCCCGCATCGTATGATGTGGTTGTCACGACCAATATCTTTGGAGACATTCTCTCAGATGTTGCCTCGTACCTTGTCGGGGGATTGGGGCTGGTGCCGAGCGCAAATATCGGTGAGCGTTATGCCCTCTTCGAGCCGGTGCATGGCAGTGCTCCGGATATTGCAGGAAAAAATCTTGCAAATCCCATCGCTGCCCTGCGGAGTGCGGGGATGCTCTTAACCCATATCGGGGATGCAGAGGGTGAGAATCATATTGAATCTGCGATACGGGCGGTGCTTGCACGGGGGATCAAGACCCGGGATCTCGGTGGGTCGGCAGGAACGCGGGAGTTTGGGGAGGCGGTACTCCGCGTGCTCGAACAGACCAGAAGGAGTGCATGATGTTTGCAAAAAAACATGATGCCGGGTATATTCCGGTTGCCGAAGGAATCGAGAGGAAAACACTGGTCCACGGCAAAAATACCCTCATGACGGAATTCGTGCTGAAGAAGAATGCCGTACTTCCCGCTCACCAGCACCCGCAGGAACAGACCGGGTACCTGGTTTCCGGTCACATGTTCCTCACAATTGGAGAAACTGTGCAGGAGGTCCGGCCCGGTGACAGCTGGATGATTCCGGGGAATGTGGAGCATCAGGCAAAGATTGTTGCTGATTCGGTAGCTGTTGAAGTATTCTCGCCGGTCCGGGATGACTACCTGACTGGTTAGCGGGTTTGTTTTTGTCTGACTGGTTGTTACCGGGGGGTACTTGCTGGCTGTTTTTCTTTTTTTGGTAGGTGAAGAAAGGGCTCTTAAAAGAAGCATAATAACGTACGGGTTTTTTCCGCACACGACACTTCCCGATCAAGGCACTGGATAGTCTGATCCTTCATTGACTCGATCGGTTGTCCGGCTCATTTGGATCCGGAGGTAGAACCCGGCACTGTTCCGGGTGTATGATAAGAGTAAAAAGAGAATTGTGGGAAACAGACAAAACCCGGTGCTCTTTTTAAAGTGGATTTATCAGGATTGCTTATTTGCTGGTTTGAAAGGATTGTACACTGAAAGGCCGGTGACGTGTAAAAAATCCTTGTCATTGCGGGTTACGAGAATTGCATCAAGGGATAATGCAGAGGCTGCAATCACCGCATCGGGAAGAGAGATTGAGGTATATCTCCTGATCTCAATTGTCTTTTCTGCAAGCATGTCGGTAAGGGGCAGACACCGGGCGCAATCCAGCAGGTGACGTGCCTTGACCAGTCCCTCTGTTGTATGGCCTTTCCAGCCAAGAAGTTCTATCTTTGTAATAATGGAGATATTAAGAGTCCTGCAGAATTTTATCGACGGTGGGTTTTTCTTCCGGTGTCAGAGCACCGGCAAGATAATAGATGAGTATATTGGTATCAATGAGGTATTCGATCATAACCGGGTCCACTCGTCGCGGAGTGCCCGGGCTGTGGCCTCAGGATCTTTTATCCTGTCCCGGTATATCCCATAGTACTCCTGCGGATTGCAGGGTACATGATGCGGGTTCTGCACCTGGAGCGTCTTTTCCCAGAGTTCAACGGGGATGATGACACTCCTCTTGTGTCCCGCGGCATCGTACACGTACTGGATATCATTCATTATACACTCATCTCCCGTCAGAATGAATATTTTTTTCCTCATTCCTGGTAACCCTACTTCTTCCCCAACCGTTCATTCCGGAACCGGATCAGCGCGTCGCAGAACTCGCCTAAGTATTCCTCCATCGAGAGACTTCCTTCCTGGAACGAGCAGTCGCCTTCCTCGATCACCTTGTTGATGATGTCCCGGGTGGGGAGGATTAAGTCAAGAGGAACTCCTGCCAGGTCCGAACCCCTGATGAGGGCTTCTCTGAAGATACCGATCGAGTACGCGATGCGGTATTTGTATACGTTACGGGTTTTAGTAAGATAGCCGGCAACCCGCTCTGTCTCGATGCGGAGAAAATCGTCTTTGACCTTGTCGTCATTGCATTTTCCAAGCATGTACTTGTAATGGGCATACGGGTACATGGTCTCAAGTTCGGCCGGCACAATCCCGCATGTCCCGAAGATCACGATATGGTACTGGGACGGTTCCAGCACTTGCGATATGATCATCCGGATCAACTGGTGGCTCGGGCTTGCGCTATACGGTTTTCGCACCGCACACGGCATGAAGATTGCAATCTCTTTTGGTGTCACTTCGTATTCGTTGATGATATACCGGTACGACTTCTCAAACTCCGGAAGATAAAAGGGGGGATCGGTGAGGAGCGCACCTTCGCTCTTCTCTGGATTATTCCGCTCTTCCGTGTTGTCCATAACTGTTCCCTACCAGTTCGGTTTTTGGAATACAAGAATCAAGCGCCAGAATGCCACAGGGATTGCAGAACTGTGCTCTAACCCGACTTTTTACCAGTAAATCGCTGTTACGCCCTTTTTTTCTTAGATCGTGAGTGTGCGCAAGCCACTTACATGTGTTTGATCGGAACTGCCCTGTCCATCATTTTAATCAGGTTCAACAGTCAACCAGTATTTTAACAGATAAACGGGTTAAAAAATGTTCGATCAATTCTTTGAACATGATACAAGTGGCGTCTTAAAAGGACTCACCCTCGAATGGAAATGCCCCAAGTGCGAAGGACTCAACTTCAAACTCATCTTAAAAGGGGAACGGAACAATGGTGACTACCACACTCGCTGCCGGTATTGTAAGGCAAAATACCGGGTGGAATATCCAGTCCCGAAAAGTGCAATTGAGGGAGAAGATGAGTTTTTAGAGCGTTTATCATACGAAGACTTTACTCCAGAAGAAGAGCTCGACATGATCAAGGACTTTGCAGAAATCGCGGCATTAAAAGTTGATCATGCCCCCCTCCTGATCATCAAAGGAAAACAAAACGCACTCGAAGAAAAGATCTTATTTGCAAAACGGCGCATCCGGTGAGATTTAAAAAATACTTTTTTTTAAATAACACACAATCGATTGTTAATAATTCAAAAAATCAGTTAATTTGGGTTCGAATCCCCCATAGATGCATAATATTCTGATGCTTTGATTCCTGTTTTAAAAGATGAAATCCTGTCCGCGCGACAGAACAAGTAACCCGGTGCCGGAGAGAGGTCTGGTATTCGTGCTTGTCAGAACACCGATGGGATCATAGGAGTAACCGGTGATTGCAAGGGTCGCAACCTTGAGTAATCCCCAATTACGCAGTTGGAACAGCGAATTCACAAGATCACCTTAAAAGATATGGAATAAAGTCCATCTTGGCCGGAGTGAAGCATCCCCGGACTAACGCAAAGTTAGAACGGTTTTTCGGAAGTTTACAAGAATTACAGGACCGATTTTCGATTATTCGAAGTTTTTTAAAGGCTGGTCCAACGATACAGGGATATTTTAAGAAGGAAAAAAGCTAAACATAATCAGCCAAAGGCGTAGTGAGGTGACTATATGCCAACGAGTAAGAAACAGATGGTAAAACTGAATCAAGTGAAGAAGGCAAAGGCAGAAGAGCTCTCGAAGCAGGCGGCTGCGGGTAGCCAAGAGGCCAAGAAGAAGTTAAAGAAACTCGAGAAAAAGCTCAAGTGAGCCGCCTGGAAGCTGCCTCACTCATTTTTTTATTGGCTCATGCTTTTGGGTAATGAAGCCTCTTTTTGTCATGTCCCCCCTGACCGGTATGGATACGAAATCTGGCGTAATAAGCCAGGTGAGCGGGACAAATTTTTCTTACAAGGATAAGTTATTGGCATGCTGATGCTCCCCTCCCCTTCTCTCCAGTCCTTGTAGTCGATATGGCGCACGCGGCCATCACCTCCCTTGTCGCCCAGATGACTGTTGAAGCCTGAACTATCCGCTCACTTAGGGAATAAATTCACATTGAGCTTCCCTTCGAGTTCCCTGACCTTCTTGG
>JAURZP010000396.1 GCA_030653335.1 Methanoregula sp.
GACTATGGTATACCCTGCTTTAACAAAGGAACTGCTCAACAGCCGGGTAATTTGTTTCCCATATTCTGAAGGAGTGCGTGTACCGATAATTGCAATACAATTATTGAAATCCACCAGGTTTCCCTTGTGATACAACAGTAACGGGGGGTCTGACAGATCCCTGAGTTGACCGGGATACCGATCGGAGTCATAGGGTATGAGTTGTGTCCCGGACGTACGGATCCGTGCGTTCTCCCCGGCATACAATGAAAGATCCGAAGTTGAGAGGGATTCCCTGATCTTCTGGTATGCTTTGAATAATTGCGGATTCTGTTCAGAGTAGAGTGAATCCGGGGAACCGGGGATCAGTCCCGCGAGAAAATCCTGTACTTTTGCATTCCTGAAATATTCATTGGCAAAGCCGGTATTCCGGGAAGTTTCCTTATCATTGACACAGGCGAGCAGGGACATCCGGTCATACATGATGTGCATCCTCCCGCTCCAGATATTCAAGTCGTTTGCGATCGATACCGCGTCCCACAACAAGCCCGTATACCCTGCCAGCACCATTTTCCTTCAGGACCCGGGCACATTCGCGCATAGTACAACCACTGATTACCGTATCGTCAATCCGTAGTACGGACTCCCCATCAATTAATCTCTTTGGTCGAATCTTTCCCACCATATCCACGCATTTCCTGTCGGCCGGTTGTTCAGGCTGCAAGGGGCTGCCAGGATCCTTGACCAGAATATTTTCGCAGGGAACACCGATTGCAAGGGAAACATACTCCGCAAGGAGTGTTGCCGGGTTATATCCGCAAGTGCTGTTTGAGGAGGGGACAGGAACGATCAGATCCACATCACGGAGATGCGGATACCGGTGCGTGATGACATGTACCATGCATTCACCCAGTTTTCCGGAAAGGGTCCGGTCGTGTTTGAATTCCCGGATCTCCCGGTTGATTGCAGATAATCTTTCAACAGGATCTTTCAGGATATATTCTGTGACACCGTACATGATGAGTTCCTGCTCACGGTCTTTCTGATCCTTGCAATCCATACAATACCCGTAGTCCTTGTAGTTCAAAGGGATGGGTTTGCTGCATACTTTACAATGGGACTCCCGGATGAGATCGACTTTAACACCATCTGACCTTGTGAAGGAGAGAGTCATGTTTCTTCTTAGTTCACCTTCGAATTCAGGAGTATTAACCTTGTGCCGGGCGGTGTGAAAATGATTTTATTAAATTGTTTTTTCATTCTTTATTCGATACTTCTGACCAGGCTTGATGAAAAACCGTATGGGCTGGCAATTTGTCACCACCGGTTAGCCCGGTGTCCGGATGACCTGACCATCTTCCAATGTGCATATGTATCTGGACAATTATCCGGGCAAAGTGTCCAGATTCTTTTCGGTGCGGATATGGAATCAGGGAGATATCCTGAAGCCGGTATCCGGGAAGGGTTCCCCAATACGGTTTAATTCCATCGAATTCGAGGGAATTGGAGAACACGCCGGGCTCACCTTTTTTTATCCTCACGCACCCGATTGTCCTCTACGACCGGGAGACCGGTCGGGACGATGACGTGTACGAGGCGGAACTCCAGGTGGCGGCGGTGCAGCCGTGGGTCGAACATGAGGCGTCTGGCCGGATGATGGGGTGGGCGGGCTCTGACATGCGCTTACCGGTGTTTTTGGGAGAGTGAGTGGTACCCCTACGTCCCAACTATTATTTTCTGGAGATTCCCGGAACCCACGCCCGCCGCCACCACGCTCATTCGCAGCCGCACGCCGGATAGGGGCGGACAATCTCCGGATGTTTAGGAAAGGGCAAGGGATTTTTTCGTTATGAAGGGATCGTGTGAAATTTTTATTGAAGGGCTCACTTGAAAATTTTTTCAGCCAAAATCTGCTCAAAGTTTTTCAGCGAAAGTCCGGTTGAAAATTTTCATGCACCGTCCGGCTGGGGAATATCCAAGCAGGCTCTCACAGTCCCTGCTGAATACTTTGCATATCGAAGATCTTATCCGCCCAAATCTCAGAATAAGTACACATCATCCCCGTAACCCTGGAACTGCCATGACAAAAAAACCCATTATTGTGTACCTGCCTTCATTCTCGTGGAAAACACCGGAAGAATACCAGATAAAAAAGGCGATCGCTGACCTCGAACGCCCGTTTCCGGAGCAGGTTGTTGAAACGATTAAGTTTCTGAAAAAAGCCGGAAAAGCTGTACTACCCTACATGCAGGAAGCAATGGAAGAGAAACAATTCGAAGAAAATCTCCTTTGGGAGGAAGTCCCAAAAGTATTTGCCAACATCGGAGAGCCTGCCATCCCGGTACTTATCAAATGGCTTGCACATGAGGACGAGTATTTCCATAGCACGGCTGAAGAAGCCCTTGAAATGATCGGTAAGCCCGCAATGCCCGCTCTCTGCGAAGCAATCACAAACCCGGATGCTGAGGTCCGCATGCGGATCATATCAGTTTTGGAGAAGACCAAAGATGCACGTGCTCTGCCATACCTGATCACCGCACTCTCGGACGCTGATAAATATGTTGGGGGCTGTGCACAGGATGCAATTATCGCTATTAAACCCTCCTGCTATAATCAGATCCTTCCCCTTTTGAAAAGTGACGACCTACAGCTGATCTGCAGCGCCATCAGTCTCCTGCCCACCCTTAATCGAAAAAAGGGGATCGCAGAGATTATGCCTTTCTTTGTCGATCCTCGTGATGAAATCTGGGATGCGGTATATGATTCATTACGATATCTTGAACCACCTCCCGTGTCCGAGTTACTTAAATTCCTCTCGGATAAGGATCCGCAGGTTATGGTAGGGGCGATGAACGTGCTGGTGCCTTTTAAGGATAAAAAGACAATCCCCTTTGTTGAGCCCCTGTTAAACCACCCGGATGAGAATGTCAGGGAGTGCGCAGCATGGTGCATTGCGGAGCTCCGGGGCGAATCCGCATAAAAGTCCACGGAATGAAAGTTTGATCCTGCTTCAGAAGCAGAGTGGCCGGACGTAAACTTCGATGAATGTGCATTATTGAGCGTTCTTATTGGCGTGTGATGTCGAACTCCCATATCCCGTGGAATCCGGGAAAAGTTAAATGGGTCGACATTTGTCGGTGATGTAAATAAAGGAGATGTTAATAACCGACCAAGGGGTCATTAAACCAATTATTCAAACAATAATGCAACAATATACCAAGGATGGACAAGGGTTGTGGTTCTATTTCGTTGAGGAAGATGGAACTGTCATCAAAGAAACGTGGAGACAAACGTTAACGCGACGTTGATTATAAAAAGGGAGTGCGGTCTATTCGTGCATTAAAAGAACCCATCCAGTGTCATCTGCGTTTGTGGCTCTCCATGCATAATCTTCTCAAATGCCTTCATCAGTTTCGGGTTGATCGAGGGTTTGGTCCCGAGATATCCAAGGAGCGATTCATTCTCGTTGACAATCGTCTGGTGATGGGCCAGCTCCTCATTGATTTCAAACGTGTTGACGAAGTTTGAATAGAACTTCGGGTTGTGCTGGATCAAATCTTCACTGATGTGATACTTGTCAAACAGCTCATCGCTCCTCGAAAAAGAGGAATATTTTACATAGGTGTAGTCATCGCGATCAAGAAGCCGGCCTTTGTGCTGGATGCTCTCTTCAATGGGAGGAGGCACATAGGTCCGGCGAGTGCCCGGATCTCCACCTCCCCGCTGGGGCTCGCGGTTCACTCCTATGATATCGACACCCAGCGGTGCGGTCAGGAAATCGGATGCCGGGCATCGCGGGTCTGGAAGATGCGGATTGTTCTCGCGACGAATGTTCGAACCATAAAGGATTACTTCTTCTCCGAGACCTTGCGTATCCACGATGTTATGGAATGCTCGGATGTGAGGAGCCTTGGAGGTTGTGTTCGAGCCTTCAAAGTCCAGCCAGAAATTGCGGTAGCCCTTGACAAGATACTCCGTAAGAGTTGACTGGAATATTCTGACACCATATTTGAGCGGGACCGGCACAAAGATCGGTTTCGAGTTGCGGAAGTTCAGGATCTCGTACGCCATGTCAACGTAGCGCTTGAATTCATCTTCCTGCACCTGGAACTCGGGTCGCATTCGCTCATCGTACCGTTTCACCTTCAGGTTA
>JAURZP010000413.1 GCA_030653335.1 Methanoregula sp.
AACTATCCCATCGAATGAAGAATCTCTTGAAACTTCAATGATTGCCCGGTATATTGCATTATGAGAGATCTCTGCAGGTAATTTTTGGAGAATTGAACTGTTAATTATGGATATTGAATTCTTTTTTATTCCAGTGGTAAGAAGTTTGGTTAAGCAATCTGTATAGGGTGAAATATTTTCTGATTCATGATTGACTCTTCCAAAGGTGTTGAGTGCAGATTCAAAATTTCCAGAATCAAGCATAATCTGTGAAAACTGAAGATAGACCCGGGATAAAAACACCGTATTGCAGTTTTTTTCAATAATCGGTATCAGATCTAAAAGCACGTTTATTTCGTTTGATTGACGGGCAACAGAAATCCCGGCTTTAATAATCTCCCGTATTGGATACATATCCGGGTTGGAAATAAGCTGCTGAAGTTTCATTGCAGATTCAAAATACCAGGCATCTCCCGATTTATCCGCTTTTTTGAGAAGATCAATAACAAGTGTCCCGGTGACAAAGGGCAGGGTCTCACAGAGGGACTGAAGGATTTTTGCGATCTGCTTTTTATCCTTTTCTCGCTCGAGAAGCTGATCGATCAATGCGCTGATAATCTCGAGTTGTTTTTCAGAATTAATATCGTTAAAGTTACAGATAAATTCTGCAATATTGGGCATATCCCCGGAAAACGCAGATTTTCCACCCTTTCCGATAATTGTATTTACACAGTTCTGCCGGCGGATTTTCTGGGGGATCTCGGTCGAAATCCGGATACTTTCAAGAAATAATGGGCGATTTCTTTCCAGAACTGATATGGTTGCGATTGCTTTTGCAAGTTCAGAATGAAGGACTGCACGTTTTGAGATATCTCCTATGTCTTGAATGAGACCGAGTGAAGTTCTGAGACGTTTTTCATCGCGGGTTGTGATCGCCCAGACTATCAAAAGGGGTATGATATCGATCATGATATCAGAACGGTATTTCCGGAAGCTGATCCGGTCGAGCATAGTCATGCCATGTTCGATAAAAGATGTGTCTGAATGAGTTACGCCCGCTTCAATGAGATCCCGTGCCATCATTGCAAACACACGTGACTGATAACTTTTTTTGCCTAATATCCCGGACAGGAAAAGAAGTGAATTTAGCCATGCATCATCCTTTGTTTTAATGAACTGGCAGAGGATGCCGGAGAATAAATCCTCGATTTCATTGCTGGGAATATCGGTAAGAGCGTACACAAGGGCCGGGTTGTTTGTTTTGATGGCGATATCAATAAGGAGATGATTAAGATCGGAGATAATTGTTTTTTTGGCATGCCGTTCCTGAGTCAGGTGCAGATCCTCAATACTATTCTTGACGTTCTTCCAATCCTCTGGTGATAGTGCCTTTTGAATCTTATCGATTATTTCAGTGGGTTTAACCATTATTTATTTTCCGGTTACATAAATTCAGGTTATTTATCTGAATTTAACCAAATTAATTAATAAACATTACTATTTCATTTACGCACAATTTTATATTTTTTTTGGATATTAGAGCAAATTTGTCGGTTTTTTACCAGATATCTCAATAATCAGGCCTTCATTTTTTGAAACGACAATAATCTGGATTAATCTCTGAATTTATCCACAAAAAATCATTTTTGTTGATTTCACTCTGCATTAAAAAAAATTCCCTGTAAGTTGATTTAATCAGGACTGTTTTTTTATGCGACTTTCTGGATTGTTTCCTTCAGTTCATCCCGAAGTGTCCTACCCTGCTCTTCATCTTCTGCATCAATGATGATCCTGATTAAGGGTTCTGTTCCTGATGCCCGCACCAGTGCCCACGAATTCCCCTTAAAAATTTTCACACCATCTGTTTCATCAATGATCCCATGAGAATACGCAGATTTGAGTGCTTCAAGTATTGCTGCACCTCCATCTGCAGAGATCTTATCTTTAATCATATATCGACCGGGTAATTGTTTTAATAATAATGATAAATTCTGTCTGCGTGAAGCAAGAATTGCTACCATCATCGCAGCGGTCATACCTCCGTCTCGACAGAACTGATGATCGGGAAAGATGAGTCCCCCATTTCCCTCACCCCCAAAAATCACATGCTCCCCATTTTCAATGAGAGACCGCATCGTGCGGG
>JAURZP010000165.1 GCA_030653335.1 Methanoregula sp.
AGGTGTATGTCGATGGCACCTATGCCGGTGATACACCGCAAACGTTTTTTGATATCCCGGCAGAATCACACACCTTCCTGTTCCAGAAAGAGGGGTTTTCTCCGGTGACAAAGGCCGTCACGGTTGTTGAAGGCAGGACCACCAATGTCTTTGTTTTTCTTGAGTATACTGCACAACCAACAAAGGCACCATCAGGTTTTCTTCCCCTGCCCGGATTTGGCCTTGTTATTGCGTGTCTTGCCGTTGGCAGCTGTATCTTCCTGCGAAAAATTATCAGATAAAAAATGAGATAAAAAAACTCACAGAATTATTTTATCTGATCGCTCGTATAAAAAAAGACAATTCCATTTTTTGTTGAAAAAAAAGGTTACTGGTTTTTCTTAATGGTAAAGAGTGCAATCACAAGCAGAGCACCAAAGGCAATCACCGGTATTGTTCCGGATTTCTGTGGGGTTGTTGGAACCACCTTTGATAAACCGGCAGAGACGGTGCTGGTTGCACCAGCATTTACTGAGGTTGTGGTCTCGTAATCCTGGTACCCGGCAAGCCGTAATGTCACCACATGACTTCCTACAGGGATATTTTTTAAGCTCAAAGGAGTAATTCCCACGAAATTGTTGTCAATAAATACATTTGCTCCTGATGGAGTTGACGAGACAGATAATTCCCCAACTCCGGGCTTTGGACTGACCGGTTTGAGAAGAGCACTCACTTCAGACACGGTATTTGCATTTACATTGACTTGTGTTGTGTAGGGCTGGTATCCGGATAGGGTGAGGGCGACCGTATGGTATCCTGCACCAATATTATTCAGTTTTAGCGATCCGCTCCCCGGAGTCTGTCCGGAATTCGTTCCATCGAGAGTCACCGATGCACCGCCGGGACTTGATGATACATACACCCATCCGACATTACTCACCGGTATCGGGTTGAGTGTGCCAGACACCGTTTTTGTTCCGCCAGCTGGAACCTCCACAGTTGATTTCCAGTCATAATACCCGGCATGGTCGAGTTCTAAAATGTGAGTAGTGGATGCAAGGTTGTTAAGCGTGAGGGGAGTATTTCCACGGTAGACTCCATCGAGTACCACTTTTGCATTGGTTGGATCAGAGAGAATATACAAAGAACCCGAAGTTACCATTGGAGACAGGGGGCAATAAACCGTTGAACGTGTTCCGGAAGAGACCGTGGTGGTTGTGGTGTATGTATGATACCCGTTGAGTTCGGCCTGAATTGAGTAGCTGCCGGGCCAGACATCATTGATTATCAGTGGTGCACTGCCACGATAATTGCCATTGAAATATATTGAAGATCCTGACGGGGATGATTCAACATAGATTGAACCGTAATTTACCGGGGGGACTGGTGTTGGAATCGGATTTAATGTGGCATAAACGATTTTTGTTGCACCCGCATTCGGCATTGAGAGTTCCCCGCTGTAGGGTGTATAGCCGGTTTTTTCCACAGTAACGGAATTGTACGGGGCTGCGGTGGTGTATACCGGGACGGTGAGTGAACCCCCGCTGATAACACCTTTTTCCGAACCGTCAAAATATACCCTTGCACCATCAACATTGCAGCGGATCTCTATCCATCCCTGGTCGCCGCCAATTGCGCTGGCGGCGGGAATTACAGTAAGGAACAGGCAGAGAACAATACAAACAGATAAAAGTATTTTTTTCATGGAAAATCTCCTTTAATGAGAAATGGGTTTTTAAATTATAAAATATTTCTAAAAAAACCGTCAGAAAGCTAATAGGAGGCTTGTTTTTTTACGGGCTTTTTAAAAACAGAGTGAGTTTTTTTTTAAGATTCACACCAACATCTGAGTTGAAAGGGAGTGAGGGTCAACACCCTGCGGGAACAAATCCCTCCACTCTTATGTTCTTCCCAAAAGGGAATTTACAGGATGCTTTCAAGTTTCTGTTCCAGGACATCAAGCCCTTTCCTGACATCTTCAAGATTCTTACCCCCGGTGAGAATGATCTTTCCTGAAGAGAAGAT
>JAURZP010000420.1 GCA_030653335.1 Methanoregula sp.
TGCTCCTGCCGCCATCCCATCCGGATCTGGTCTGACTCGAAATAGACGGCGTGCCGGACAAAACTAATAATTCCCACAACACCGACAAGAACCGCTGCCGCTATCCTGATTGCGATCTCAATGTTGATAAAAAGAAAGAAAATGCCAATAAATATCCCGATCATGGATATGGCCAGGGTCGCTCCCATCAGAAGCGAGGCCTCATGCGCTGTCGGTTGTGTTGCTCCCATAATTCACCCTTATAATTCATTCTTGTAGGTGATTGATTCATACATGGAGAAAAACCCTGCGAAAAAAAAGAATCAAACGACTTATGCCCATTAGTGCCGGAATACTTATGATATGGGACGTTACCTGCCGGGCGATGTCATACTTGCACCTGTTGCCTTTGAAGAGCGGGGCGGGGCAAAGACACGCCCGGCCATTGTGATCTCGGCGGCTGAAAACGGGGACGTGCAGATCTGCCCGGTCAGCAGCCATCCGCCAACGGATGCACCCTGTATACCGATCTCGCTTAACGATTTTTCCGATGGGGGGCTTGACCTTTTTGAGGAGAGCTATGTTCTTACAACCCGCATCCGCACCATCCGGAGCGGAGATATTGTCGGCAAACGGGGGAGGCTCACACAGGAGTGTCTGGCCTTGGTTATTGCCCAAACGCCCGGGAAGGCAAAAAGCACAGATACAAAGAAGCGATTCCGGTAACTTTTTCGCAGGAGCTTATACGCCGCAAATTGAGGTCTATCGTTAAGCATATATAAAAAACCAGCGAGCCCTTTAGTTCCTGAGATAAAACCGCCATTTGCAGAACAGTTCTTTGGGATGGGGATCCGGTGGGGCAAACACGCATTCCACGCAGATGCGCTCATCGATCATCTGTGCAAAGCTCGTGAACTCAGCCCGGTGCATCTCGCGGCAGACATACTCTCCCTCCCCCCGTTTGAGCCGTGCTTCCTGCGTTGGGCATGACGGCACGGTGATGATCACCTCATCTGCTTTCTCCTCAATCACATAGTCAACGATAATCGCCCACGGGAACAACCGGAGCGCTTTAACAAAACTTAGAAGACCCTTCTCGGCTATACCAAACCGTCGCATGAGATCCTTTGCTGCCATACCCCCGGCTTTACCCCATACCTGCTCGTTTATCTTCTCGGCCACGGGCTGGCCATAGTGTTCTGCAACATAGATGAACCAGAACGCGTCAACAACCCGGTAGTGCCAGAGCAGGAACTCCAGGTACTCGTGTTTCTCTTCATCCGTCATACGGTCAAAGACTGCAGGATTTGTCATGGTCTGTCAGTGAAAGGGTTGCCCGGCAAGGTAAAAGAGTGTGCGGTGCCGGAAAAAACCATACCGGCATAGCATTACGCTTATCAGTTCCTGCGATAAGGTTGTTGGGATGGATATCTCGGGCAATATCAGGGATATTGAAGAGACCGTGGGACGGTTATCGCGGGTACAGAAGATCCTTCTTGGCACGGATGGTTCTGTAACGCAACTGCTGGAGTCGATCACGGGACATCCCGTTACCGTAAAAACGCTCGTGCAGAAGATTGTACCGGCAGATGCACAGACCGCAGACCGGGTGGCTGTCCGTGCGGGGGATCCGGTAAATCACCGGGTGGTCGAGCTACGGGATGCTGTGACAAACGATATACTGATCTATGCGATATCCGAGACGCCGGTAAAACGGCTTTCCCCGTCCTTCCGTCACGACCTGTTGATGGCCGATATCCCAATCGGAAAGATCATAAAACAACACCATATTGAAGCACGGCGCGAGATCCTCTCTGCCCGGGTCACAGCCGCAACCTTAGAAACGGGCTGTATTTTTTCCCTCTGCCCAAAAGAACCCGTGCTCAGCCGGCAGTACCAGATCATACACAAGGAAAAGCCCCTGATTTTTATCGAGGAGCAGTTCCCGTACAACAAGTTTCTTGACGAGCGAAGGATCGTGGTCAACACCCCGTCCCGGATCCATGTCAGCCTGATCGATATGCATGGCGGTTTAGGAAGAGTGGATGGGGGGATTGGTATCACGCTCGATGAACCAGGTATTCTGCTTGAAGCACAGCAGAGACCGGATATCCGTGTTACCGGTTGCGACACTGCCACACAGGAACGGGTGAGTGGTATCGCGTCAGAAGTACTCCGGCAGATTCATGCCGGAGCCGGAGTTTCCATCACGGTTCGATCCCTCTACCCGGCCCATACCGGCCTTGGGAGCGGTTCGCAACTGGCGCTTGCCACTGCACGGGCGATATGCGAACTCTATGGCAAAAGTGTGACGGTGACCGAGCTGGCTCGGCTGGCCGGTCGCGGGGGTACCTCCGGTATTGGGACTGCGGCCTTTGAACACGGGGGTTTTATTATCGATGGCGGACACCGCTTCGGACCTGATGGGGATAAAACAGATTTCCGGCCGTCATCGGCATCGCGGGGTGTCCGTCCACCCCCGGTCATCGCCCGCCACAACTTTCCTTCCGAATGGAAGATTCTGCTCGCCACACCGGACTTACCCGCAGGTGCAAACGGGGCGATGGAGGCAGACATCTTCCGCAACCAATGCCCGGTGCCCCTCATTGAGGTGCAGGCGCTCTGTCACGAGGTGCTGATGCGGATGCTGCCCGGTATCGTGGAGCATGATCTCGATTTGTTCGGTTCTTCCATCAATGCGGTCCAGCACCTCGGGTTCAAAAAAGTGGAGCTCGGCCTCCAGCCGCCACAGGTGAGTGGCCTTCTGGATGTGCTTAAGGGGGCCGGGGCGGCCGGGGCGGGCCTGAGTTCCTTTGGCCCAACGGTGTATGCAATCGGGGACACAGATATGAACGCGATCGGGCAGGCTGCACAATCGTTCATGAAGGAGTCGGGCGGGGGTACTATGCTCATCACCACGGCCCGGAACAGCGGTGCTGTTGTCCGGGTAGCGTGACCCGCTTTTTTCGTCCGGGTTTCCGGCTCGTGGATACTACAAAAAAAGGGATCAGGCCGGGTTTACTTCTGCAAACCATTTCCTGATCACAAGCGAGGCCGGTTTTTCCCGCACAGATGATGATTTCTCAAACGAGTACTTCGGGTTGAACCCGGGCTCGATCCAGTAACCCCATGTATAGACACCGGTAAGCCAAGGCTCATCCATCGTGGATTTGAAAAACGCTTCATAGAGGTCTGCCTGTGCTGTCAGATCCTGTCGGACAGAGGGGGCAGTTGCCATGGGTTCGAACCATGCCTGTGCTGCCGCATGATCCCGGCTCTGGAAGGGGAGCAGGAAGATGAGCGGTTTTTTGTACTTTGCGTACAGGGGATCGAACTGCTTCCGGTTGAACCTGTCCATAGCAGCTTCAAGCTCCGGAAGGGACGGTCGTTCCTGATCCGAGAAACGGTTGTAATAGTATATCGTGACGACATCGAGATCGTCTGCCCACGGAACCTGCGAGGCATGATCTGACCATTCACTGGTAAAGAGCACCTGTGTCAGCTTACCGTGATACACAGTCCGGACATTGGCAATCAGCTTACGCCACCTCTGTTCGTTGGCTGGGATCATTGCCCCATCGATCTGTTTCCCGAGCGCGAGCATCTCGATATTGTGCTTCTCTGCGATCTGCGCAGATTTCTGCATGAAAGATCCGAACTGTACAAACCAGCGATCCCAGTACGCATTTGCTTCAGGGTCAGAGGGGTTCTTCGAGAGCTGGTCAGCCATATTCTGCATGGTCTTCTGGCCCTGTGTCCACTTGTTTTCCTGGTATTTCATGTACGCATCGTTGTCGGTCGACGGATACTCCCCGGGCATGACGGTCCACTCAAGCTCCGTATACAGCGTGAACTTCAGCCCGCGCTTGTGGGCGGCGTCAGCCATCAGCCCGATCGAGCTTTCATCCGCAGCACCCCAGAGCCCGGCAGCTGCCTCGTCAACAATTTCTGGAGCCGAAGTGTTTGTGTACGCCCAGTAATAGTCATACACAACCCACTCTCCGCCATCCTCTTTCATGGCATCGTACGTGTTCCAGAGATTACCGGACTTAGCTGCGGCTGGAATATTTCCACCGCCATCCATGATCGCGTGGCCTTTCTGGAATTGCGGCTTACGGACCATTGGGGTGTCCGTCCATGGGGCACCGGCCCTCAGCGAAGTGTTCGCTGAAAGGGTTTTTACCATATCCGCAGTGACCTTCCCCCCGGAAGAGAACGAGTACCGGATCTCGTCACCGGCCGTAATCCCGATACCGTTGTGCCGGTAGTAATAATCCGTAACTTTCTCCATGGGGTACTGCTGCCCGTTGAGCGTGAGGATTACCGGTTCCTTCGTAGCCGGGACCGAGGCTTCGACCGGGACAAAAAGCCGCGTCCCGGTTGCTACAGCAGGAACTTTTCCGTAATCCGGCTGCTGCGCAAAGGGCAGCGAGCTGATCCCCGGCGTTTGTCCCGGTACGTGGCACCACGGGGGCTGCGGCCACGGGCCGGCCGGTGGGCAGAAGCCAACCGCCGCCATGCCGATCGTTCCGACAACAATAACAGCGATCAGTAAAAGGACGATCTTTGCTGCAACATGCATGGAGAAGACCTGCACTTCGTTAAAATAAATGAATTGTGATCTGTTTATTTCCCGATCTTGACCAGCATCTCTTCAAGCGACGGGTACCTGGACTCTATCTTCTCGACCTTGCCCCCCGCCTCGCCAATAAGCCCGGTGCATTCGTTGAGCTCAGTCATACTCTCTGCATCGCAGACAAAGAGACCCTCTTCCTGCCGGTAGGTTTTGGAATGACCAATGAGTGCTCCTGCATCCCCAATTGAGAAGAAGATCGCATACGTAAGAGTACCAAACTGATCGCGCAGCTCCTTCATGGTACCAAATGCCACCATCTTCCCGCGCCTTAAGATCATCACCTTGTCGCAGATCGCCTCCACCTGGTAGAGGTTGTGCGCCGAGAGGACGATCGTCTTTCCCTCCTTTTTTAACGTGCGCAGGTAATCGGCAATGAACCGCGAGCTCATCGGGTCAAGGCCGCTGGTTGCTTCATCATAGACAAGGAAACTTGGCTCATGGATAAGCGACCGGGCGATCGCTGTTTTGCGTTTCATTCCTTTTGAGAACTCACCGAGTTTTTTCCCATCCGGTTCTAGCGAGAGCGCAGCAAAGAGCTGGTTGGACCGGATGCGGATCTCCTGCGGGGAGAGCCCGTAAATCTCACCAAAGAACGCGAGATAGTTCTCTGCAGTCATTGTTTCATAAAGCCGGGATTCCTCCGGAAGATATCCCAGATTCTCTTTGAGCGCAACCGGATTTTTCACCACATCAATATCATTGATGAAAAGTTCGCCTGATGTGGGTGCGATAAGCCCTGAAATTATCTTGAGCAGCGTTGTCTTGCCTGCCCCGTTGTGACCGATGATCCCAAAGATCTCACCGTCCTCAAACTCGAAGCTGACCCCGTCCAGTGCCATAAAACCATCAAAGTTTTTTATGAGATTGCGGGCGGTTATCATGGTGATTGCCTATCAATCAAATGTGGGTGGAATCAAAGATATAGATTGGGATGGGGGCACTCGGGTAGTTAGACTGGTGTTTGATCTCCTCCAGACTTTAAAAAACGGTGGAACAATGGAGTTTTTTAGTTGCGTTTCTCCCTCTTTATGAAAGCGCAAACCGGAATTTTCCTGTCAGCACCGAGTACTATTTGAACGATACCAAATATTACTCTGTACTAAAACTTCCGCTGGTGTAACTGTATCTTTGCATTGCGGGAGGACCTTTTGGAGCCATACACAACATGGGCAGGCTTACCGATATCTCGACGATCGCGCGATGGGAAGTAAAAAAATCCTTCACCATGATGAGCCGGGATGTACTACCGTTTGCCATCATCCTCTTTGTGTTGCTGGTAGCAGTTACCGGCTTTGCTGCCCAGACGGGCATGCACCTCCAGGATGGCATGTATGAAGTGGGCGTGGATGATACGCAGATCGCAGAGTTGATCGCAAGCGATGCCCGGTTCTCCGTGTACCAGACCGATGCGGCTACCCTTGGAAAGAACCGGAATGCGTTTGATCTGGTCATCATTAACGGACAGGTGTATAACAGCCAGACCGACCGGGCAAAAGCGGCACAGAAAACTCTCGAACGCGATTATGCCAAGTACGTTAACACGGTCTACAACCGCGAAACGGATCTCTTTGCTGCGTACCCGCTCTGGATCGATGTCCAGACTGTAAAAAGTGAACTCACCTTCTTATCCACACAATCGGGCCAGTATGTTCAGGCAGCCCCCAGCCAGGTAGCACCAATACCTGAAGGAGAGATAAGCAACGTACCCACCCCGTCTGCGGCACTGGACTTTACCAAAGAAGAGCTCCGGCAGGAACTGGTGAAGACCAGTGCAAAGAACACCCAGATCTCGCGCTATACTGAAGTCCTCTCTTCTGAGAGCACCATGGGCAGTTTCAAGACTCCATCCCAGCTCTCGCCCCCGCTGCCGTTTGACTCCATCATCCTCGTCTTCGTCTTTATCTTTCCGCTCTACTTCACATCGCAGTTCTTCATGATGAGCATCATGAACGAGCGCATTGAGCGCAAAGGCGAAATCCTGCTCTCAACACCGGTCGCATCCTCCTCTATCATCCTTGGAAAGATGATCCCTTATTTTATCGGTATGGTTGCCATCTGCACCGCGCTCACGCTCTATGTACGGGCGCCTCTGGCAATCATCCTCCCCCTTATTCCGGTCATCGTCTTCTTCCTTGCCAATGCTCTCCTGATCGGCATGCTCTCGCGCAGTTTTAAAGAACTCTCTTTCATCTCGATCTTCTTTTCAACCGTTGCTACTTCGTACCTGTTCTTTCCCAGCATCTTTGCAAACGTGCACGTCATCTCCCTCATCTCTCCCCTGACGCTGATCGTCCTCTCGATTCAGGGAAATCCGTGGACGATCACAGACTACCTCTACTCCACCTCCCTCTTCTGGTTAACAGGGGCAGTGCTCTTCTACATAGGGATGAAAAATTTCAAAGATGAGCGGCTCTTCTCAGAAAAACCGCTCCTTCCCCGTATCCGTGAGTTCCTATCAGAGATCATGAGCCGCAGGCACCCGTTTCTATCAGTCTTTCTGCTGACCGCATTCTCCATACCGTTTGTGTTCATGGTGCAGCTGATGAGCCTTACGCTCTTTTTCAACCTGCCCATGCCGTATTCGCTAATACTTCTCCTCATCTTTGCCGCACTGGTTGAAGAGTGTGCAAAAGCAATCGGTATCTATACCCTCTTTGCCCGGAACCCGTCATTTTTCACATGGAAGAACCTGATCGCTGCCTGCGCCGCAACTGCGATAGGATTTCTGGTGGCTGAAAAACTGCTCCTCTTTATCACGCTTGCCCAGATCACGGAATCGGTCTTTGGCAGTATCCTTTTCCTGTCGTTAGGGGTACTCTGGATGCCACTGCTCCTGCATTTTATGGGAGTGCTGATCGTTGCGTGTTCATTAAAGTTCTGGGGACGCAAGGGGTTGGTTGTCGGGCTTGTTCTTGCCACTATTGTTCACTGCCTGTATAATCTCTACTTTATCCTGGGGTGGATCAGATGAAAGCGCGTCATTTGTCAATCATCGCAAAGAAAGAGTTCAGAGGACTGTTTAATGAGCGCACAATCCTGCTTGCTGTCCTGCTCCAGCTCTTCATTGCAATGTTTTCATCGTTTCTTATGGTCGGGCTCACTTCCATGTATGATCCATCCTCGCTCTCGAAGTATTCGCGGCATAAGTACAACATTGCCTATGCCGGAAACGATTCCGCAGTGCTCGAATATCTCCAGAGCAGCCCGGACTTCCGGGTCTACTCTATGGATCTCTCTACCGGGGTTGCCGCGTTAAAAGAGCGAAAGCTTTCAGCGGTGATCTACGTACCCGACACCTCCCCGGCAGCAGAAGATCCGGTCAAGATCACGCTTTATACGCTTACTAATGATCTCCAGAGTGCAATTGTCGATGTGAAACTCAAGGATATTTTCTTGAAATACGAAAAGGATCTTCGTCTCATACGCGTAGACCGGCTCAGTGAACTACCGATACCAATCCAGGTTCCCAAAACCACCGGGGGCGGGGACTTTTACGAGTTTGTGTATGGCCTGTTGATCCCCCTGCTTGTCTTTATGCCGGCGATCATTGCATCCGCACTGGTCATTGACCTGATCACCGAGGAGTACCAGCACGAGACGTTGGAGACCCTGATCTCAACTCCGGTTACTTTCTCAGAGATGGTCTGGGGCAAGGTGCTTGCGTGCGAACTGCTGGTGCCTATCCAGGCCGGAGCGTGGTTGCTGCTCTTAATGATCAATGGCATTGCGATTGAAAATGCCGGGCTGATCCTGCTTCAGGTAGTAGTCACGTCACTGTTCCTGATCCTGCTTGGTGCCCTCACCGCACTGCACTACCGCGAG
>JAURZP010000427.1 GCA_030653335.1 Methanoregula sp.
CTCGCGGGCGGTGACCGCATAGTCCCCGGTCACCATCAGTACGCGGATTCCGGCCTTTTGAGCATCAACAACTGCCGCTGCAACACTCTCCTTGGGCGGATCGGCAAACCCGATGAGACCGATAATCCGAATCTTCCAGGGGCCGGAACCATCGCCATCCCAGTCCCCGGCCCCGAATGCCAGGACCCGTAGGCCCCGTGCGGCCATGTCATCGAGAGCGTTTCCGAGCGCAGGGAAATCTTCTTCGTTCTCAGCGCGCTTACGGATCTCCTCGTATGCCCCCTTGATGAAAAAGCGGTCCCCTTCTGGAGTCCGGTGGGCGGTTGCCATCAGTTTTTTCCTGGTATCGAAGGGGTAGGCCCAGATCCGGGGGCTCTGTAATCGTATCTCGCCCGAGTCCTCCGCCCACCGGGCAAGGGCGAGATCAACAGGGTCGCCGGTATTTTCCAAGGCATCGTTGCAGAGGACAGCCGCATGCAGCAGCGCTTTTTGGTCGAGGGCGTACACCTCAGTTACCGCGAGCTGGCCTTCGGTGATCGTCCCGGTCTTATCGGATACAATGATCGTTGCGCTTCCCAGTGTCTCTACGGAAGGAAGGTGGCGGACAAGCGTCTTCTGGCGGACGAGCGCCAGTGAACCGACAACCATGACCAGCGTGACAACAATCGGCAGACCTTCCGGGATTGCCGAGACTATTTGGGCGACGAGAAGGTACGCAATCTGGAGATGGGGGCGGCCCTGCAGGAGTGCAATAACGCCCACGCAGGCAAAGATCCCAATCAGGATGACGATGTAGCGCCGGGAGAAATAGTCTATAGCCCGGGTGAACGGACTCGGGGGTGAAACACCCATAGCCAGTTTCGCAATACCGGCAAAGTAGGTGGACTGGCCGGTTTTTACCACAAACCCTTTCCCGGATCCCCGAACGACCATCGTTCCTGACAGTGCGGTGTTGATGTACTCGTACGGGGGAGCTTCTGCTGCAACAATGGCCTCATGATCCTTTTCCACCGCCAGCGACTCCCCGGTCAGTGGGGATTCATCGATCATCAGTGCTGACGTTTCAAAGAGCCGGAGATCGGCAGTGACCAGGTCTCCTTCCATGAGGAGGACGCAGTCTCCCGGGACAATATCGGATGAGGGAATGGTCATCGTCACGCCATCGCGAATGACCCGCACCTGGCTCTCGGTAAGTTTTTTAAGAGCCTCTAGAGAAGTCTCTGCTTTGAGTTCCTGCCAGAATCCGATCGCACCATTCACAAGGATCAGCAGGGTGATTACAAGAAAGTCCTTAAGATCAGCGACAAAGAGGGAGATGACCGCTGCGAGGATCAGGATATAGACCAGAAGACTGTTGAACTGGTGAAAAAATAAGGCCAGCCGGCTGGTTTTTTCTTCGGCCAGCGTGTTTTTTCCATAAATCCCGAGGCGGATTTTCGCTTCTCGCCCGGATAATCCATCAGGAGATGTGCTCAGCGCTTCTCTTACCTTTGCTGAGGAGAGTGCATGGGGATTGCCGGGCAAATCCATCGTTTATCAATCTAACCTGAACTGCCGGATATAAAACATTTCCCCCGTTCCCGTTACAGCAGCCGGGCCGATTTTCGTATCTCCCGGATTGTCCCTGCCATGCCCTCGATCTGGAACAGGACCCGGGAGAACTCGCTGCCGGATGGTGTCTGGCGGGACGCAAACCGCTCCAGATACTCATGGTACTGGCGGGTTATCGTCTCCCGCAGGAGATCATCCTGCTTCCTCATTGCTTCGTTCACGATATCGGAGATATGCGGGAACTCATCAGCGAGCGTCTTTAAGTTCAAGCCGCAGGGAATAAGGGTGTGCTGGATGGTATTCTTCGACGGGTCGGAGAGCGTAATACCTTTTTCCTGGATCTGGTGAATGTTCTCGTCGAGCTCTCCGCTCTGGTCGGAAAGCACCTGCCCGAGTTTGGAGATCCGGACAAGCCTCGTACTGCGCCCGGATCCGGTTTCGGGTGCAGGGCCGACACATAAACGAACCCTGTTTTCAAACGTGCTTATACCAACGGATTTTTCGAAGCCAGCCAATGATGTTGGTACATCTCTTAAAAACACTTGAGGGGATGCAAGAGGTTATACTCCTCCATGTCGTCAGCCGTGTGGAAACCAGAGAAGAGATCGACAACGACGTTACAGATGCATCGGAACGGCTTGCAGCCCACCAGCAGGACCTTGCCGCTGCCGGTATTTCGGCAATTCCCCGTGTACGTGTCGGTGATCCGACAGAAATGACCAGGCAAAGGGAACCACGGACTGCAGCCTGAACTATCCGCTCACTTAGGGAATAAATTCACATTGAGCTTCCCTTCGAGTTCCCTGACCTTCTTGGGAACTTCAGTTATCTGTTCGAATTCTTCATAGTAGATTCTCATCACTTTGGAAAAGATTAGCAGGACATCCTTTGGTGAATATTCTGAGGTCAAATCTGCTCTTTTGATGAGAGCTAAAATCTTGCAATAGAGATAGAGACAAAGAAATCCGACAAACAAATGTCCGCATACAGCGCTTCGATCCCCAAGATACAGGATATCCGCTTGAATCTCATTTTTCAACGTATCGAAGTGTTTTTCGACTAGATCCCGGGTTTTATACAGTTCGTAGATCTCTAGCGCAGTCTTATCGACATTGGAAAGAAAAAGAATCCTACCAGCCAGTTTCTCCCGTGACTTCGCCTCATCTTTCGTTATCGTACCTTTTTCAACTTTATCAAAGAGCGTTTTTCTCTCTTCGAGCTTCAGGTCCTCGTCCTCAAAGAGGTAGAGAAACTTATTCTCATACCCACGTTTGCCACAATGAATCAGTCGCGTATGGTAACGGAACGTATCATTGAGGTGCACCCGTGTTTCAAAATAGTTGCTGTTTCTGCGTTGTGGAAGAATAAATGAGCAATCTCGCAGGATTATCTCGTTCGCGACATCGTCTGAGACAAATCCCCGATCGAGAATGAGAATCACATCACGGAGCTGGAGTTCATTCATTGAGGGTAGAAGAGTTGAGATGTCCTTCACCGAACCAGGTATCGGGCGAAGCATCACCGGTAGTCCAGTTTCAAGTCCGGTAAACAGGGCAATATTTACCTGCGGAAGGGAGATCTCATTCGCATTATGGCCCCATTCGGCAAGGGAAAGATTATCGGATAGGGAAAAGACAAATGAGAGATCATAAATGAGGTGGCGATTGCCCTGCCGGAGATACTTGAACACCATGTCCTGTCCCAGGATATCAGTTCCGATGGCGCGCAAAGTGGCGGATAGGTTCTTCGAAGAGCAATCCGCTGATATTCCGTAAGGTTTGTCCAACTTTTCCCACGACGACCGAACTCTTTTGAGGGGGAGATAACCGGAGACGCGGGTGAAAACAAGCGCAATGATTTCCTGCCAGTGATCTGGGAACGACTCTGTGAGAATGGGAACAAGGTCCTGAAACTCCTGAGTAAGAAGTTTGACATTGCCATATTCTACAGCAGAACGAGGTCTGGGTAACGGCGAAGTGGTATCTGGATCTTGAGACAATCGGGAAGATCCTTTTGTCAGAATGCCACGATCCGGGGTAAGTCGTCCAATATAATACGAGACTTTTTTCGTCTTTTTTGTTTCTCTGTTGTACACACTCGTCGAATGATAGACATATGGTTTGTCTTGGATGTACTTGATCTCAAGGCATTTCTTTCCCATATCACGTTGCTTCTTTAGCCATTCCAATGCCCATTCTTCCATGTATTAATATTAGGGATTAATAATATATAAATATTTCGCCAACACGACGCTCGATTTCTAAAAGAAGGCTGAATTTCAATTTACATTCCCTAACTTAAGAATAGTTTGGGTTGCAGGTTATCATTTTCGCAGTTTTCCGCCAATAAATATCGCAACAAGGATCAGGACTGCGATCAGGGAAACGCCCACAACCTGGGACAGAGGACCGATATGCAGAGTACCCGGAATGAACGAGGTCCCCGGAATTTCAATCCCCGTTACAAGGTATCCTGCGATCGTGAGCAGGAGCGTTACCGGTATCACGTATTTGCAGAGGATGAAGATGATCCGGTCCAGGCGTGTTGCCGATCCAGTCTCGGAGAAGAATACCTGCGGAGAAATGAACGAAGTGAATGCGACAGCAAGCAGGATAGCTGCGATGTGAAGACCGAGCGTTCCCACGGTCTCATCCATGATGTCGAGCAACGGGATCCCGTTCACTGACAGATGCATCGCACTGTAGCTGAGAGCAGGCAACAGGGTTACGAGAAGGAGGAGAGCGGTCAGGATAACCGTTGTCTTTCTCCGCGTCCAGCCCAGTGCCTCGTCCACTGCCGCCACGCACACTTCCAGCATGGAAACCGATGAGGTAAGCGCGGCAAAGAAGAGTACGGCAAAAAAGGCAATCGCAAAGAGTTGTCCCGCCGGCATGCGGGAGAATGCTATCGGGAGCGTGGAAAAGGCAAGCTCGGCCCCGACAGCCGGGGAAAGACCGTACGAGAACACAATGGGGAAGATGACCGTACCGGCGAGGAGCGCAACGAAGAGATCTGCCACTGTAATGAGGAGGGCTGCTTTTTTGATATCCTGTTCCTGATCCATGTAGGATCCATAGGTCAGAAGAATTCCTTCCCCGACAGAGAGGGAGAAGAACGCCTGCCCGAATGCGGCGAGCCATATGTCCGCATGTGAAAGGACTGAGAAGTCGGGGGTAAACAGGAACCGCATCCCCTCAGAAAATCCCGGGAGCGTCACGCTGAAGAGCGCCATGATCACGAGGATAATAATACAGACAGGGATCAGGAAAACGGATATCCTCTCGATTCCTCCCCGGACTCCCGCAGAAACAATGAAGCCGGTCACCAGTACTGCAAGAACCGCATAGAGGACCGGCTGATACGATCCGGTAAAACCGGCAAAGGTGATCGTATCTCCCGTTACAGAAAAGACTGTGTAGGCAATCGTCCAACCCGTGATGACAAGGTAATAACTGAGGATCAGGAAGACAATTGCGCAGAGGAACCACCCGATGATCCGGAATTCCGATCGCACTGCCTGGAATGAACTCACCACGGTTCCCCGGAACCGCCGGCCCATTGCAATCTCGAGAACCATGAGCGGCAGCGCAAAGACAAAGACCGCGATGAAATAGGGAATGAGGTATGCTCCACCGCCGTTCTGCCCGAGAACCGCGGAGAACCGCCATATATTGCCAATCCCGACCGCTGCTCCAACAGCGGCGAGAATGAACCCGAGGTGGGATGACCAGCGCTCCATGGTTCCTGAACTCCTTCAGATACTGGCTAATGGGTGACTGCCCCTGTACTCCAGCCATTTGATTGCTTCAACAACAAAGAACGCAGTCAGGGAAAGTGCGATCACGTATCCCCAGTGTTCGAAGGCGAGAGGAACAATGCCGAATACTCCCGGGATAATATAGATGGCAATCAGCTGGAGCACGATGCCCAAGCCAATACCATAGAAGATATACGGGTTGATGGTGAGGCTCTTTTTAATATTCAGCAGGAACGGTTCGTGTTCCTGCTGGGCCTGGAGGCCGTTGAACCACTGGAAGAAGACAACTGACGTGAACATGATCGATATGGTAAGTTCGTACGGGTATCTTCCGAGAAGGTACCAGAACATGACCGCTGCGAGAGCACCCATGACCAGACCAAAGGTCATGATACGACGCATCTGCCTGCCATCAAAGAACTGTTTTGCGGGGTCCTTCGGGAGCCGGGTCATCACGTTCCCCTCTTCTTTAATGAAGGGGAACGTCTTGTCCTGGACCCCGTCCGTGACGAGGTTGACCCAGAGGATCTGGATTGGCAGGAGCGGCAGCGGCAGTCCGGCAAACACCGTCGCGCTAATCAATACGATCTCGGTAATGGAAGTCGAGACAAGGTAATAGATCACCTTGCGGATGTTGTCCACGATCACCCGGGCGTTCCGGATTGCATCGACAATGACCGAGAGGTTGTTGTCCACAATCACCATCTTGGCCGCGCTCTTGGCTGCCTCAGAGCCGGAGCCCATGGCAATGCCAAGGTCAGCAGCCCGAAGAGCCGGCACATCGTTCACTCCGTCACCGGTTACCGTTACGATCTCCCCGTGCTCCTGAAGCACCTTCACCACCCGGTACTTGTGCTCCGGGAGTATCCGGGCAAGCACGGTGGTCTTCTTCAGTGCTGCTGCAAGATCATCGTCACTCATGACGACGATCTCCGGTCCGGTAAGAAGCCCGTCGCCCTCTTTCCAGATATGAACAGAACGGGCGATCTCCCGGGCGGTCAGTGGGTGATCACCGGTGATCATCATGACACGGATCCCGGCTTTCCGGGCTACCCGGACCGCTTCGGCAGCACTCTCTTTGGGAGGATCAATGAATCCCACGATCCCGACAATGGAGAATTTCCATGCGGCAGGATCCTCCCCGAGCCATCGGCCCGCTCCGAACGCAAGCACACGGAGCCCGCGCCCGGCCATTGTCTCGATCTGCATCTCGAGATCCCCAAGTGCAGGGGCATTGTCCGCGTGTTTCTTCAGTTCCTCGTATGCACCCTTGACATAGAACCGCTCCTCGCTGCCCACAACATTTGCCGTGGCCATGAGACGCTTTGCGGTATCGAACGGGTATACCCAGCGGCGGGGATTGCGCGTACGGATCTCTTCATACCCGGTAACCCACCGCGAGAGCGCAACATCAATGGGATCGCCCGAGTTGCCCCGGGCCTCGTTGCAGAGGGCCGCTGCCAGTTCGAGCACATCGCGGTCGAGTGCAAAGACGTCGTGGACGGTGAGGATCCCCTCCGTGATTGTCCCGGTCTTGTCAGAGGCGATGACCGTGGCACTGCCCATGGTCTCGACTGCCGGGAGATAGCGTACGAGGGTCTTTCTTTTCGAGAGCGCGAGTGCTCCGACCACCATGATAATGGTTACAACAATTGGAAGCCCTTCCGGGACCGCAGAGACCATCTGGGCAACGAGGAGATAGGCAATCTCGGCGGGCGGACGTCCCTGCAGGAACGCGATAGTTCCTACCAATGCAAAGATGCCGATGAGGAGGAGGATATACCGCTTTGAAAAATGGGCGATCGCTTTCGTGAACGGGCTGTCGGGGGAACGCTCCTGCGCAAGCGCCGCAATGCCGGCAAAATAGGTCTTCTTTGCGGTTGCTACCACGTAACCCTTGCCGGATCCCCGCACGATTGTTGTTCCGGAGAGCAGGCTGTTCTCCAGGTCATAGGGAGGGGCATCTACCGCAACCTTTGCCAAATGGTCTTTTACCACAGGCAGCGATTCACCGGTAAGCGAGGATTCATCAATGGTGAGTGCGGAAGTCTCAAAAAGCCGGATATCGGCAGTCACGAGATCCCCTTCAGTAAGGGTAACACAGTCACCGGGTACCAGTTCTTCTGAAAGGATGATGCGCTCGGTCCCTTCCCGGATGACCGTGACTTTGCTCTCGGTGAGTTTTTTCAGGGCATCCAGCGATGCCTCGGCCTTCACCTCCTGCCAGAACCCGATGACGCTGTTGACCCCGATGATGAAGATGATGATGAAAAAGTCCTTGATATCGGAGACGATGAGCGAGATCACCGCTGCGATGATGAGGATGTAGACAAGGATACTGTTGAACTGGCGCAGGAAGATGACGAAACGGCTGGTCTTCTTTTCTGAAATCGTGTTTTTACCATAATGCCCGAGACGAACCTCCGCTTCGCGCAAGGATAATCCCTTAGGAGAAGTGTTAAGTGACTCTCTTACCTGTTCAGCTGAGAGTGCATGGGGAGCAACGGGCAGATCCATAAGACTTCAATGTAACCAGTATTTACGGATATATAATATTTCCCAAGCCTTTGCTACAGCAGCCGGGCCGATTTTCGTATCTCCCGGATTGTCCCTGCCATACCCTCAATCTGGAACAGGACCCGGGAGAACTCGCTGCCGGATGGTGTCTGGCGGGATGCAAACCGCTCCAGATACTCATGGTACTGGCGGGTTATCGTCTCCCGCAGGAGATCATCCTGTTTCCTCATTGCTTCGTTCACGATATCGGAGATATGCGGGAACTCATCAGCAAGCGTCTTTAAGTTCATGCCGCAGGGGATAAGGGTGTGCTGGATGGCATTCTTCGACTGGTCGGAGAGCGTAATACCTTTTTCCTGGATCTGGTGAATGTTCTCGTCGAGCTCTCAGGTCTGGTCGGCAAGCACCTGCCCGAGCTTGGAGATCCGGACAAGCCCGGCAAGGTGTGCGGTATCTTCTGACGAGAGATCGCGACTGGAAAGGTCGAGGGCGGCCTCGCTTATCTGACCGTCAAGGTATGTTGCATAATCGCGGAGAAGGCGGATCTGCGGCGAGTACTTCTTTGGATCCGCAAGCACCGTCTCCAGTTCCTGCAACAGTTTTATAGGAAGCGTCAGGAGATGGGCGATCTCCTGCTCAATCTGACGGATTGCATCGGGCGTGGCAGCAGGCATCGGCTTCTGGAGATGCCGTGTAACAAATACGACATCGTCCTCTCTCCCTGGCACTGCCCGCATCACCAGCCGCTCGAACTGCCGGATAAGGATGAGGAAGACGATGCAGCAGATCAAATTGAAGATCAGGTGCGCATTTGCCACCTGCTGCCCCGCGTCCCCGCCTAACGAGATGATGAAGTTGGTAAATGGTGAAAGGAACGGCAGGAAGAGGAGCACGCCGAGGAAGTTGAAGAGGAAGTGTGCAACTGCCGCCCGTTTTGCCGAGGTGTTCATCCGCATGGCGATAAGGAGCGTTGTTGCCGGGGTGCCAAGGTTAGCCCCGAGAAGGATTGGTATGGCCATGGTCGGGGTGATGAGGCCGTTTTGGGACATGACTACGACAAGTCCGGTAGTAACGGAACTTGACTGGAAAATGTTCGTTATAAGGAACCCGAACGCAATCTGTAAAAAGACCGTATCCATCATCGCCATCAGTGCAATGAGCCCTGGGTCTGTGCGGTAAGGCACCATTACGCTTGAGATGAGCGAGAGGGAAAAGAAGACCAGGCCAAAGTAAAAGACGGGACGGCCGAAGATCCGGAACCTGCCCGGAATGATCCCGATAATAAATCCGATGAGAATGAACAGGGGGGCAAACGCGGTCAGGTTCAGCGCAACGAGCTGGGAGGTCATCGTTGTGCCAAGGTTTGCGCCGAAGATGATCCCAAGGGATGCGGTAAAGGATATGATACCGGCGTTTACGAGCCCAACGGTGATGACCGTGGTCGCGGTGCTGGACTGGACAAGTGACGTAACGAGCGCACCTGCCGCAGTGCCCCGCACAGGCGTCTTTGTAAGGTGCTGGATGAGGTTCCGGAAATAATCACCCGCCGCGAGCTGGACTTCACGGGAGAACTGCTCGATCCCGTACAGGAAGAGGATGATACCCGGAATGATGGCAAAGACAAGTTCCCATGAGATCATGTAGACACAACGCTTCTCTGATCAGTATTGACTCTGTGAACACCACCCAGATATACCTGCGTGACTGGAGACAGGAGTATGGGTTTACTCCGTGACTGGTACCAGGTTCCCTTTGAGTCTGGCCTCGGCATCGAGCTGCATCATCTTAATGACGTTGTTGACAACTCCCTTTGTGTGACGGACGATCAACTCATCGCTGCGGAAAAATTCCTTGTCCGTGCTGCTGTTGAACTGCGAGCCGTGTGTCCTGAACGCGATGCCGAACGGGGCAAGGATATACCCCAGCTGCTGGAGGTTCAGCCAGACATCCATCGCAGTCTTGATAGCGCCGTCCTCGTGGCCGCAGACAAGAATACCTGCCACTTTTCCTTCGGTAAGCCCGGGCTTGTTCAGGTGATACAGGTTCTCCATGCAGGTTGTCCGGTCAAGGAAGATCTTTAACCTTCCTGACATGCCGTTCCAGTTGATCGGGGATGCAATGATCACCGCCTTTGCCTGTGCAAGCATCTGGTGGAACGCCGGCATATCATCGTTCTTGTTCCGGCAGGGGTACGCACAGGACTCTGCCCGTACCGCGTAGCAGCACCAGCAGTAATCGATATGATACTCGCTTAAGTTGAACCTGCGGCAGCTTACGCCCTGCTCGCGGAGATACTCTTCGGCAATGTCAGCCATGTAGCTGGTGTTGCCGGCCCGGTGGGTACTGCCATTGATGATGAGGACATCAAATTTTGCCCCATCATAGCGGAGTTGTTCCTTTGATTTAAAGATAATAAATTCCGGGGACGGGCTGTGGCAGACGGGGCAGCCTTTGGGCGGTTTTTCGCCCTCAAAGACAAAACCGCAGACGGCACATCGCCATGAGGTCTTCTGTTGCGGGCTGGAAATGTCAAGTTGTGTGGGTGGCATCATTGTAATCTCCTTGGTTCGAACAGGTTTATACAGTGTTTTGTCCTGGAATCGAAAAAGTTATGCAATATTCCAGTACCCTACAGAGAAATTTTTCCTTGAATACGGAAATTCTGGTGCCGGTTACTTTCTCCTTGCACATGGACTTCCGCGTTTTTTTGAGGATTATCAGGATCAAAAGGGCGATTATTTCCGGATGGTGTTGATCAGGAGAACCATGGCATAAATCCCGGTGATGATTATAAAAACGCCCCCCATCTGGACGAACGACTGGATGTATCTTTTACCTACCAGATAGGTGGCGTCTGTAGGATCGAAACCCAGAACCATGTGCAAAACAATGATGATGACCAGTGTTGAGGGAATTACGTATTTGCACAGGAGGAAGATGGCCCGCGTCCCGGCTGAACCAGCCGCAGGCCCGGCACCTGCGGTTTTTGGGGGCAGGAACCAGGTGAAGGCTACAGCGATCATGATCGCTGCAAAGTAGAGACCGAGCGTGCCGATCGTCTCGTCCATGATGTCGAGCACGGGAACACCCCATAAGGAGAGTTGCGCTGCACTGTAACTCAGTGCCGGTCCAAGGCTTACGAGTAGCAGGAACGCAGTCAGAATAGTTGTTGTCTTTGTCCGAGACCAGCCGGAGGCTTCCTGCACGGATGCCACACAGACTTCGAGCATCGAGATCGATGACGTGAAGGCGGCAACAAAGAGCACGACAAAGAAGGCGATTGCAACAAGGTGCCCGGCGGGCATTAAGGAGAATGCGAGCGGGAGCGTGGTGAATGCTAACTCGGTGCCGGCGGTTGGGGCGAGTCCGAACGTGAAGACTACCGAGAAGATAATGATGCCGGCAAGGAGCGCTATTCCGGTATCGGCAACCGTGATAATAACGGCTGATTTCGGGACATCCTCTTCCTTTGACAGGTATGCGCCGTACGTGAGCAGGATCCCCTCTCCTACCGAGAGGGAGAAGAACGCCTGCCCGAATGCTGCGAGCCAGAGATCGGCCCGGGACATGACCGAAAAATCGGGAGTGAAGATGAACAGGATCGCACTTCCGAATCCGGAAAGGGTGGCACAGAAAACCGCCATGAGGATGAGGATACCGATCATGAGCGGGACGAGTATGATGGCAATACGCTCAATTCCCTTCTGGATCCCAAACGAGACAACAATGCCGGTCAGAATGATGGCAATAATCCCGAAAACCACGGGAATATAGGAGCCCGTGAATGTGGCAAATGATGTCGTGGTCCCGAGAGTAGAGAATGTGGCATAGGCAAGCGTCCAGCCGGTGATGACAATATAATAACTGAGGATGAGAAAGACAACCGCACAGATAAACCACCCGAGAATCCGGAACTGCGGCCGGAGTGCAGTAAAGGCACTCACTACGGTCCCGCGGAACCGGCGCCCCATGGTGATCTCAAGGATCATGAGCGGCAGCGCAAAGATGAAGACTGCAATGAGGTAGGGGATAAGGAATGCGCCCCCGCCGTTCTCCCCGACCAGTGAGGAGAAACGCCAGATATTGCCAATCCCTACCGCTGCACCTATGGTTGCGAGTATGAATCCGAGATGTGACGACCAGCGTTCCATGGTTATGATCCAGCCTGAATTACCTGCATCTTCATTCTTTCACTTTCCCTTAAACAGTTAAAAAATATCCTGCAATACAATACAGGGAAATCCCCGTTTACGCCCTGTCATGAACAGGACAACCGTAACCAGCTCATCCAATTTCCCCATGCTCCGGAACTGCAGCCGTAAGGATCAGTTGTCGTATGTGGTCTGCCTTGTCTGATGTGGTAAGGATCAGGAGCGAGTCGTTCTCCTCCAGCACGGTACTTCCACGGGGGACGAACTGGTCATGGCCTTTCCCGATCAGGATGATAAGGGTGCCTGCGGGCAGGCCGAGGTTCACGATCTGCCGGTTGATGGCCGGCGATTTGTGCGGGATCACCAGTTCGAGCAGTTCGCTGGTTGAATTATCGTCAGGATCTAACTCCATGTGGAACCGGGTACGGGCGGCAAGTGGAGCTGCGAGCCCGGCTTTCCGTGCGATGAACGGGATCGAGGTTCCGTGGAGCAGGGCAGAGGTTATCACGATGAAGAATACCAGGTTGAAGATGAGGTGGGCCTGCGGTATTCCGGCGAGATAGGGAAAGGTGGCAAGCACGATGGGCGCTGCCCCCCGCAGCCCGACCCACGAGACCATGAGCTTCTCGTTTTTCCCCATCTTCCACGGGAGGAGGCAGAGATACACGGCCAGTGGCCGGGCAACAAAGATGAGGACAAAGGAGATAATCAGGCCCGGCACCAGCACCGGGAGGAGCTCTGAGGGGAACACAAAAAGTCCCAGGGCAAGGAACATGGTGATCTGCATCAGCCATGCGATACCTTCGTGGAACCGGATCAGGCTCCGTTTGTGGACGATCGCGCTGTTTCCTAAAACCAGCCCGGCAATATAGACAGCAAGGAACCCGTTGCCCCCGAAGAGTACCGCAATCCCGTACGTGAACAGGGCCATTGCAAGGGTCAGGACGGCATAGAGCCCTTCATACTCGAGTTTCAGGGCATTGATCAGCCATACCGTAACCTTCGCAAGACCGTAACCGACAAGGCCGCCGAACGCCATCTGCTGGATGAAGAGGGGGATGAGGGTCAGGATCGAGGATCCGGGATTCATGAGGAGCATGATCGCCCCGATCGTGAGGAAGACCGCCATGGGATCGTTGCTCGCCGACTCGAACTCCAGCAGGGGACGTATATCTCCTTTCAGGCTCGCCCGCCGTGAGCGGAGGGTGGCAAATACTGCTGCTGCATCCGTAGAAGAGACAATGGCTCCCAGTAAGAATCCCTCAAGAGGTGTGAAACCGAGAAGGAGTACGGCTGCAACACTGACGCCGAAGGCTGTCAGGAGGACGCCCGCAGTGGAAAGGCAGATACCTTTGGAAAGAACCGGCCTCACTTCCGACCACCGGGTGTCGATTCCTCCCGAGAACAGGATAAGAGCGAGGGCAACGACCCCAACGGACTGGGCTATTGCGGGATTATCGAATACAATCCCGCCCGGGCCTTCTGAACCGGCAAGCATGCCCACGAGAATGAAGATCAGGAGTGCGGGGACGCCTAACCTTCCCGATACCTTGTTGGCAACGATACTGATGATGATAAGGGCAGCAGCACCAACAAGAATGAATTCGAGTCCGGGGATCATCGCGTAACCTCTGTTCTGAACATAGGGACCGGTGGGGTGGGGCGGGCAATTTTGTCAGGGATGAAAGGTAATGAATGAATAGCTATGGTTGTGACAGAAGAAGTGATAAATTTTTGTTAATCGGTATATGCCAGCGGCACGGGTCTGGTAGAAAGGGACACCATACCCTCGGGGTTCCTCTGGATATATGGATTTGTGAAAAGGGTTCGTACCTGCTGCTGAACATTTCTGGTTTCCTGTGCAGAAACTGGGTTTTTCAATAATAGTGATTCAGGGAGTTCATACCAATGATAATTCCTCCCAGTTCATTTCCACGGGTTCCATACATTAAGACGAACCTGACTGACCGGTCTCCATACAAATCCTTGACTTTTTTCTTCCAGGTTCGCGGGTGGAAAATATGGTGAGTTGATATCGGGGATTGTGTCAAAGCGTGTCACGGTTCCGGAATGAGATAAATAATCTTATTAAAGGGGTGGTTGGGAATATCATCTCCTTTTTTAGTATCAATGCCATAACGCAAGGCGACGGATTATATACTCCAGAAAACGATCTATGACTGATGAAGTTCTCCCTCTCCGTGCGGATGCGGGTGTACCTGAGTATCCTTATCTGTGTTATTGTTGCCGGTGTGATCGGTCTTGAAATTACCGAACAGCTCTCCCACCTTGACGCGCTGTATTTCCTTATCGTGACCATCGCGACCGTGGGGTATGGGGACATCCATCCGGTTACAACCGCTGGCAAGGTCCTCGTCATGATCATTATCATCACCGGCGTCGGCTGTTTTGTCGGCATTGCCGCACATATGATCGAATCGGTAATCGAGGAGAAGGAGCGGAGGAGCCGGCTTGAGAAAATCAACATGATCATCGGGTCCTTCTTCTCCGAGGTCGGGATCGGGGTCTTAAAAAAATTCAATGAGCATGACCCGTCGGTTGATGAGATCCGGTCTGCACTTGTCATATCTCAAAACTGGTCCGATGCAGACTTCGCCCGAGCCCGGTCACTTATTGAGAAGCACCCTTACGCTCTTGACAGTTGTTCCGTTCCTATGGAAGATCTGTACCATTTCCTTATGGGCCATAAGGGATTCCTCCTTTCCATGCTCCAGAATCCCCGGCTGCTCGAACATGACAGTTTCACGCCTCTTATCCAGGCGCTCTATCACCTGATTGATGAGATGATGGCACGGGAGAGACTCACCAATCTCCCTCCGGCTGATTGTGCCCACCTCTCAGGCGACCTCAACCGGGTGTATCGTCTCCTGGTAATTGAATGGCTTGGGTATATGCAGTACCTCAGGCATGACTACCCCTTCCTGTTCTCACTTGCCATGCGGCAGAATCCCTTTGATAAAAACGCGTCCGTTATCGTTCAGTAAAATGATCGGTAACGGCAGCAGAACGCCCACACGCCTGCAAGAAAAACGAGTGACAATTTCCCAGTTAACCCTGCACCTTTTTTTTATTTAAAAAATGGGGAATATCTGACTGATCTTTTCGGGTTTTATCCGGATTTTTATCATTGCTGGAATTACCGGCATCCGGAATATTCCTGATACGGTCCAGTCTTTTTCGGGTTTTTTCTTGCCTTTTCCAATAATTCCCGCTCTTTT
>JAURZP010000441.1 GCA_030653335.1 Methanoregula sp.
TCCTGCCGGACATTCGTGTGGGTATCGAGATCGATGATTCCCTGTGTGACATGCGGGAGGATGAACTGGAGCGCTTCGGGCGAAAGGTCGATGTTGAATTTTCTTGATACGGGATCGAAGGTGAGCCAGCCGAACCGCTCGCCATGCATAATGATCAAATCAGACCGGTCAACCCCACCGGTCTTGTTAAAGAGAAGAATTTTTGCGAGCGGGACATTACCGAACCGCTCCTGCACAAGTTTTTTAATGAGGGCCATATCTGCTGCAAGAGCCGGGCGGACATCATATGGCTGTAGCAGTTCGATCTTTTTACCTTCGCCCCCGCACGCACAGCTCTTGGCCACCAGCGGGACGTTACACTGCTCACACCAGTAGAGGACCTTTTTTACCGGTGGCTCGTGCATCATACACACTAAATTGCACGGGAGGGAAGATAAGAGAAGCGATTGGGAAGATTACCAAAAAAAAAGGTTCACGGTCTTTTTTTTCATGTAATGAAGATCTTCTGGATCGAATTTATGCGGACGGTTGGGTATCTGCGATGCGGTACTCCCCTTTTGGTACAGTAATCTCGAACCGGGCGCCTTTACCGGGTGTACCGGTCTCTGCTATGGAAAGCCCGGTGATTGCGAGAACTTCCCGGGTAAAAAAGAGGCCGAGACCGGTTTGTTTCCCAAACCCACGTTCAAAGAGGTGGAGCCGGGCATCTGCGTCAACACCAACGCCATTATCGGTGTAAGTGATGACAAGTCCACCCTCATTTTCCTTACACGAAATCGTGATTTCCGATACGGTTTTTCCATAGCGGAGGGTGTTGTCTATTAAGTTATAGAACCCCTTCCTGAGCAGTGGATCGGCATAGATCTCCAGATTGTCTGAGACCACATTCAGGCAGATACCCTTTAGATCAAGTCCCGCAGCAGCGTTCATTATTGTTGTGCCAACGGCCTGCCATACCGGCGCGTTCACCCCCATATCCTCATACTCTTTGGTGAACAGGATCTGCTGGTGGATCATCTCGATGATCATCTGTTCTTTTTTTATCATCTGCTGGAATGTTGGATCCTGCACACGGTCTGCCGATAACTCCACGTAACCGCTCAGCGCAGTGAGCTGGTTCACCACATCGTGGCGCGTCAGACCTGATAGCAGATTGAGTTTCCGGTTTGCAATCTGGATCGCTTGTTCGGATTTCCTGATCATTTCCCGCTGTACCTCCAGCTCCCGGTTCCGTGCCAACAGCGATTCCTCGGTTGACTTCAGCTCTTCAAACGCAGCTGCCATCTGTTCATTTGCCGCATTTAACTCCAGGTTCTTTTGCTCGAGTTCCTGCCGGGCAATCTTTCGTGCCGTGATATCGGTGAGCATGGCAAACGAGCCCTGGAACATTCCCCCGGCATCCAGAAGAGGTGTTGCCGAGACAAGGCACCAGAGAGGGGACCCGTCTTTTTTGCAGAACTGCCGCTCATACACTGAGCTTGCACCTGTGCGCCGCTGCCGGATCTTTTCCATATGATCCGGCATCTCTTCGGCATGCATGAAATCCCCAATGGATCTTCCGAGGATTTCATCTGATGAATAG
>JAURZP010000452.1 GCA_030653335.1 Methanoregula sp.
CTGATATCACTTCTGTAGAAATTATGCCCGCTCTTAAAGAAGGATCAGTCCCCTCAACAGAATCGTCAGATGACGTAAAACCTGAAAAAGCCGATACAAAGCAACAATCTGCAAGTGCGGATAAAAACCGGGAGATAAAGAACTTAAGGGTAGATATCACCCAGCTCGACCATATCATGAATCTTGTCGAGGATCTGGTGATTAACCGCGGCAGGCTCAAACAGATTGCCGAACAGAACAAGATCAAGGAGATGGATGAAGCCATCGGGATGGTGGAGCGATCGGTATCGGATCTCCAGAACCTGATGATGAACATCCGCATGATCCCCTTAAATCATATCTTCAACCGCCTTCCAAGGGTAGTCCGGGATGTCGCCCAGTATGATGGGAAAGAAGTGGAATTTGTTATCGAAGGAGGGGAGACGGAACTTGACCGGAGTGTCATGGACGGGCTCAATGATCCACTCCTTCACTTAATCAGGAATGCGGTGAATCATGGGATCGAATCACCCGAAGTCCGGGAAAATGCCGGCAAACCCAGAAAAGGGTATGTTAAACTCTCAGCTCACCGTGACCGTGATAATGTAATTATCGAACTTCTTGATGATGGCGCCGGAGTCAATGTTGAGAAGGTCAAGTCAAAAGCGGTAGAAAAAGGCTTGATAACAAAGGAAAGTGCTGCAACATTGACAACAGATCAGGCAGTAGATCTGCTGTTCATGGCAGGATTTTCCACAACCGATAAAATCTCAGACATCAGCGGACGGGGTGTGGGACTCGATGTGGTAAAACGATCTATTGAAGCCTTAAAAGGTTCAATCCGGGTGGAGACAAACCCCGGAAAAGGGAGTCGTTTTGAACTGCTGCTCCCCCCCACCATGGCCATTGTAGACGTAATGATCGTGCGGATCAATAAGCGCAGACTTGCCATTCCTATCAGCAGTATTGTTGAAGTGGCAAACTTCAAAGACGAAGCAACCCACAGGATTGGCAAGAGTGATGCAATTTTACTTCGCGATGAAGTGCTTGAAATCTTCTTACTCGATGATATGATGGGCAAATCCGATGGCAGAGAGATTCTTATCGTAGTGCAATACCAGAAACGAAAATGCTGTATAGCTGTAGACATTGTTGAAGGAAAGCAGGAAGTTGTGGTAAAACCGTTAAGCAGCATTATCGGAAACACACGCGGAGTGAGCGGGATTACCATTCTTGGTGACGGTGAAGTAGTACCGGTGCTGGATGTAAATACCATGGTGTAGGAGAATGACATGAAATTATCAGCAGTGCAGGCAGATGCGATTCAGGAACTGGGAAATATCGGTGCAGCTCATGCGGCAACAACGCTATCACAGATGTTATCGAGCACAGTATCGATGAGTGTGCCGGCAATCAAGGCAGTTGACCTTGCCGAACTGGGAAACCATATCGGTGACGAGTCAGCTGCAATGGTTGTCTTTGAACTTCAGGGAGAGATCCAGCATGGTGGATATATTATTTTTTATATCACCAGAGAATCGGCCATACGATTGACCAACACCATGCTGGGAATGACCGATATGGATCGTGAATTAAATGAGATGGACCAGAGTGCACTTTTAGAAGTGGGAAATATCATGGTCTCTGCATTTTTGGATGCTACAGCAGAGCTGCTGGGTTTTATTATGCTCCCGTCCCCCCCCGCACTCAGTATCGATATGGCCCATGCCGCAATGGAGTCACTCATTGCCCAGTTAGGAGAGGAAGTAGATGAGGTACTTCTCTTCTCAACAGAACTTATCTGCGAAGAACACAAGATTGACAGTGATATCATCATGCTGCCGGAGATCAGTACGTTAAAAAGAATTACTGAACTTCTTGAAGCGATGATGAATGGTACATAAAATCTGTGAATAAATGTCCGATCAGAATATCCAGACCCCGCAAACAGCGATGATTGGCATCGGTGAATACCGGGTCGGTTCCTTTCCCATGATGACCATAGGTTTGGGTTCATGTATCGGACTTACCCTGTACGACTCGCAAAAAAAAGCCGGTGCTATGGTACACATTATGCTGCCGGATAGCGGGGGCAGGACTGATCGCCCTGGAAAATATGCAGATACTGCCATACCACTGCTAGTAAAAGAACTCGATAAGATAGGGAGCAGCAATCGTTCACTTGTTGCAAAAATGGCGGGAGGGGCATGCATGTTTGAATATTTCGGAACCAATCTCAATATCGGTGAACGCAATACAGAAAAAGTCCGCATCGTTCTAAAGGAGTTTGGGATCAAATTGTCTGCAGAAGATGTCGGGGGAAAGGTAGGCCGAACGGTTACATTCCTCCCTGCCATGGGTGGAAAAGTCTCTATCAGGAGAGCAGATGGCGTCACGAGTGAGTTATGAAATTGCAGTAATTATTATTGTTTTTCTCTTTATCTTCACGGTTAGTGCACTACCGCAAAATGATACCCCTTTAAATGGTGAGCCTGTCACAAACCCTTCACAAACACTACCGTATACCATTAAGCTGTTCATCCCCACTTCAACTGAGGTCCATTCAGACCAGATTGTGGACCAGATCAACTACCCAAACGGGGATGTCCTGTTCGCAACAGCATTCGGGTTGTCCACCTTCAATGGAACCTGGAGTACACGGCACATGAACCTGAATAATATTTCAGCGGGGCTGATGGATGATTTTATCACCGCAGTTGAATTCGATCATATGGGAAATTTGTGGCTGGGATATTCTGGCGGGATTCAGATTTACAATGGTAACTATTACCAGGTAATCCGTGATCAACAGCTGCTCAAGGAGACACGTATCCATGATCTCCAGCGCTGGAACAATGATATGTGGATTGCAACCGGTCATGCCGGCATTCACCGTTACCGCAATGGTGAATGGACATGGTTCCAGCCAATGACCCTGAACGGTACTGGGTTTTATGAGATCGACAGCATGGTTATTGATTCCGGGAGCAATTCGCTTGTGATTGCTACGATCAATGAAGGTCTGTGGATTGTGCGGAATCAGGATGATCCGGTCAGGTTTGAGAGGCTTGCAGGAAAAGATGATGCTGCAGGAAAGATGCAGCATGTGAAACGGGATCCTCTGGGAGGAGTATATTTTTTCAATCCTGAAAAGATCATTCACTATGATACAGCATCCGGTTTTAGAGATATTCTGACAACCCGTGATCTGACACAGGAACAAACAACCATCAATGATATTTCCGCAGGATCCGAGGGCAATCTCAACATCGCAACCGATGACGGATTGTATATCTGGCGTGACGGTGGGGTATATCGTCGCCTTAACCGTTTTGAAGGTATTGGCACATCTGAGGTTGTCAGGGCGGTGAATGTGGATGCAAAAAACCGGGTATGGTTTGCTACACCGGGACATGTCGGTTATTACACGGACAATACAATTCAAAATAATTTAATAAAGATCGAACCGGTTACTCCTTCACCATCGCTGATTCCAGTTAATATTATTAATGTAACTACCATTAATCCTGAAAACATTAACAAAACAACAGCAACTCCACCA
>JAURZP010000460.1 GCA_030653335.1 Methanoregula sp.
ACTAAACCTGAAATTCAGTGATTTTGAGGGAGATTTTTTTGATGTAGTGCTAACAAAAAAATCTAATCAGGTTTCAAGAGAAGAAGAATGAGTAACTGGTGCTGGGTATAGGTTTTTCGTGATAATTTGGATGAGAAAAGGGGAATTCGTGAATCTCTGATCAATCCAGAGGATAATTCAACAAACCTGATATACCGGTTTGTCGACACTACTTTGCCTCCTTTAACGTTAGTAGCATAACAGTGTAAGGAGGTACTGCACCTTAGATTTTTTGGTCGCGTTTTACTTCGGAGGGTGTAGGTTTTCTACAGAGCCAAAAATTCATAAATGCACAAAAAGGGATCGAAACAATAGATTTTAAAGAGAGAAATTATGAATAACATGATGAATATGAACTTATTATTAAAAACAGCATTTAAAAGAAAACGGGTTTTAATTACAGGACATACAGGATTTAAAGGTTCATGGCTGGCACTCTGGCTTTCAAAACTGGGAGCGGAAGTGTTCGGGTATTCATTACCTCCTCCAACAACACCCTCCCACTACTCATGTGCACGTATTCATGAACTATTATCTGGTGAAGTAATTGCAGATATCAGGGATAGAAGTGCATTAACTTCAACAATAGATAATTTTAATCCCCACTTAATTTTTCATATGGCTGCCCAAGCGCTCGTTCGCCCAGGGTATGCTCACCCAATCGATACATTTGACACAAATATTATGGGATCGGCAAATATTCTTGAAGTAGTAAGACAATCTGGGGCTCCAAGAATCGTGATAATGATAACCAGTGATAAGTGCTATGAACAGGAAGCTGTTTCTCATCCATTTTTTGAAGGTGACCGTCTTGGGGGAGATGATCCTTATAGCGCAAGCAAGGCCGCCGCAGAGATTGTCATCAACGCATATCGGTTGTCATATTTCCAACCGGAAAAAATTATAAAACATAAAGTAAAAATTGCATCCGTGAGAGCAGGTAACGTTATTGGTGGCGGGGATTTTGCTACAGATCGGATCATCCCGGATATTGTCCGTTCCCTTTCCGATAATTTGCCAATATGGATACGAAATCCGCCATCAATCCGCCCATGGCAGCATGTGCTTGAGCCACTCTCGGGATACATGTTACTCGGTGCAAAGATGATGAAAACAGATGATCCTGCCCTGTGTTCATCATGGAACTTCGGACCTCTTGAAGACCAATCTCTTCCTGTAAGTGAGCTGGTAAATATGTTCATCTCACGGTGGAATACAGGATCTTGGGTTGATGTTTCTGATCTAAATGCCCCTCATGAAGCACCATGTCTGCGGCTCTCAATCCGCAAGGCTCAGGAGAATCTTGGATGGGAGCCGCGGTGGGATATCAGGACTACTGTTGAAAAGACTGTTGACTGGTATAAGGAATATCTTGAATTGCCAGATTCATCGATGCAGGA
>JAURZP010000469.1 GCA_030653335.1 Methanoregula sp.
TAAATGAGCAAACCAGTGTTGATTGATTTTTTTGCCACATGGTGCGGTCCCTGCCGAATGCAGACGCCCATTTTAGAAGAACTTGCAAAAAAGATGGGCGATAAGGTTGAGATTAAGAAAATTGATATCGACCAGCACATGGATCTTGCAGAGAAATACGGGATCCGTGTTGTTCCAACCCTCGTAATTGAAAAAGACGGGAAGGTTGTGCAGTCTATGGAAGGGGTGACGGACTTGTCAACCCTTGAAAACCTCTTAAAACCACTGGTGGATTAACGTGAAGATCGGGATTGTCGGGGGTACCGGTGATATTGGTGAAGGTATGGTGATGCGCCTTTCACCACTGTATGATGTCATCATTGGATCCCGTGATACGGAAAAGGCAAAGTCGGTCTGTAATTGTACTCTTGACGTATGTGAGAAACGCGGGGATAAACCTTGCACGGTGGTGGGGGCATCGAACCAGGATGCAGTAACCTGTGCAGATATTGTGATCCTTGCCATCCCATTCAAACACCTGGTGAGCACACTTGAGACACTGGAATGTTTTGAAAACAAGATTGTGATAAGTCCAGTCAATCCGATGGAGAAACGTAATTCCTTTGAATTTGTACCTCCGTCTGAGGGATCGGCAGCTCTCCTTGTGCAGAAGATGCTCCCTAAAAGTACACGCGTCTGTTCCGCGTTTAACACCATTGCGGCGAACAAGTGGCGTGCCCTTGATGAGGAACTTGCGTATTCCGTACCGGTCTGCGGGGATGATGCTGACGCAAAACGTCAGGTGATGGATATTGTCAACCATATTTCAAAACTTCAGGCATTCGATGCCGGTCCACTTGCAGTATCCAGCATGGTAGAGGCACTCACCCCGCTCCTGCTCAATATCGCGCGGTATAACAAGATGCGTGATGTCGGTATACAGTTCTGTTAAGGTTCGGCAGATTGTCCGGTCCCTGGTCGGTCATTATGGCGAGATTGCCTGGTGGCCGGGCAACACTGACGTGGTGATGATCGGTGCGATTCTCACCCAGCAGACCCGGTGGGAGAATGTTGAGCGGGGGCTTTATGAGCTGAAGAGGAGAGGGCTGAACACCATGCACTCGTTATCCTCTGCAAAAAAGGCAGATATTGAAGATGCAATACGGTGCACTGGTTTTTTCCGGATCAAGGCAGAACGCTTACAATCCCTTGCTGCTCATGTAATGGAATCCTACGGGAGCGTGGAGCAGATGTGTCCGATCCCAACCGAAATTCTCCGAACCGGGTTGCTATCAGTCAAGGGAATCGGTGAGGAAACGGCAGACAGCATCCTCTGTTTTGGTTTCCTTCGGACAAGTTTTGTGATCGATGCATATACCGAGAGAATCGTGCGATGTGCTGGTGTTAAGGAAAAACGAAAGGAATTAAAACCCCTGTTTGAGAGCATACTTCCCGGTGATCAGAAAGTCTATCGACAGACTCATGCTCATATGGTGGAATATGCAAAAGAGTACTGCGGAAAGAAGAGGTGCAGTGAATGTATTCTGGTGAATTTGAACGGATAGGAAAACGGCTGTTTGCAGAACATCTTGTCGGAGGAAACTTTGGCAATATGAGTGTGAGAACAGGAGATGGGTTTTTTATCAAGCGCACGGGAACCTGTCTTGACATTGCTACAGAGCCGGTGTTTGTCCCTCTTTCCGGTGATGCACCAAAAGAAGCATCCAGTGAATACCGGGTGCATCGTGCAGTGTATGCCACAACAAATCATGCTGCGATTGTTCACGCTCACCCCCCGTATGCGGTTGCGGCATCTCTTGTCATGAATGAGATTATTCCACAAGACAGTGAAGGAGAGATGTTCTGTTCGCGCATTCCAGTGGTTAGCGGTGCACCCGGCACACAGGAGGTTGCAGACAATGTAGCGGGTGCGCTAATATCTTCAAAACTGGTGATTGCCAGAGGACATGGAACGTTTGCTGGCGGTGCAACGCTTACTGAAGCATATGTGTATACTTCACTTGCCGAGCATTCCTGCCGGATACTTGCCCTGAAAAGAAATTTTCTTTAAAAGTTTTTTTTCTGTTCATTAAATTTTAAAAAATACTATGGGTGTTTTGGGGGCTGCAGGAGTTGGATCTCCCGGATAATCTCCCGGTGAAAGATCAGCAGCATGTCGCTGATCATCCCGAACATAAAGATCTCAATACCTACAACGATCAGAAGCACCGTAAGAATAGTGAGCGGGATGTGTTCGATGTTGTGCAACCATTCGATCACAACAAAAACGCCGATGAGTAAGCCAAGTACCGTAGTAAACATCCCCATCATTCCGAAATAGAACATCGGGTTGTTCACGCGCGCAAGCCGGTATATGGTGCTGACAATTTTGATGCCGTCATGGAATGGCGAGAGTTTGGTGGCGGTGCCCGGTCGACTGGAATATTTTATCGGCACTACCATGATCCGCTGGCCGTTTCTGACCGATTCAACAGAGATCTCGGTCTCGATCTCAAACCCTCTCTCTTTTAAGTGCATCTGCAAAATTGCAAGTTTTGTAAATGCGCGGTATCCTGATAAGATATCGTGCAGATCCCGGCTATGGGCAATCTTGAAGAGCAGATTGAGCATATGGTTTCCAAAGAGATTGAGATGGGAAAATGATCCCTCTTCAGCATTGATGAGACGATCCCCTATCACCTGATCAAATCCCAGGAATAGCGGGGTTAGCATCTTCTCTGCATCTTTTGCAGAATAGGTGCCATCCCCGTCAAGCATGAGGATATATGGCTGCTCTATTACCTCAAAAGCCTCGATGATCGCATTTCCTTTTCCCTTGCCGGATTGTGTGCGGACATTTGCTCCGGCTTCACGGGCGTTTTTGACTGTGGTATCCGTACTCTTGCCGTCAATGACCAGAATGTGGGTATACCCAAGCGCTGTGAATTCCCGGACGATATTACCTATTGTCAGCCCTTCATTCAACGTGGGAATTAATATGCAGACCTCATCTTTGTTGAATTTCATTGGTATAGTATTTTTAATGGGGGGGCATAAGTGCTTCTATGCACATCCCAAAAAAAGGGTTGCGCGCATTTGGTATTGCGGAGAGTTTTGCAGGCCGCACCAGTTCTACGTTAGCAGG
>JAURZP010000483.1 GCA_030653335.1 Methanoregula sp.
AGGTGCTCGATCGCCTCAATATTCTCACTGCAAGAATTATCGTGAATGGAATCGTTCCAAAAAATACCTGCACGTTCTGCACTTCACGCCGGACCGTGCAGGAACGGTACCTTAAAAAGATCCACCAGCGCTACGATGACCAGTTGACCGTCATTGAGGTGCCGCTTTTTCCCGGGGAGTTAAAAGGGCGGGAGAACCTGATGCAGTATGCCTCGTACCTCGGATGGGGAGCCGGTGCCGGGCTAAAAAAGGATACCGGGGTAGTATCATGAAAAAATTACATGATTCCTATCATAATGGAGGAGTGAAATGACGATTCAGACTGTAAAATGTGCCTTTTGCAAAGGAAGCGGGACAGATCCACTTAGCGGGTCTGTCTGCCAGACATGCAAAGGGAAAGGTACCGTAACGATAGAAGGACCAATGCGCAGGTGTGTGTATTGCCGCGGAACAGGAAAACACCCCGACAAGCAACTCACACTCACATGCCCGGTTTGCTGGGGCAAAGGCGTTATCACGGTCCCGGAAAAAGCCAAAACCTGCCCCACATGTACGGGAACGGGAAGAACAAAAGAGAGCAGGCTGCCATGCATCCCGTGTGGCGGGAGCGGGAAAGACATCATTAAGGTTAAGGTGACCCAATGACCGTAAAGGGAATAAACAACATAAAAACGCGGAAGAATATCGTAACCTTACAAGGGGTAGTCTGTCCCGCATGCCAGGATACAGGGATCAATCCAACGACACGGCTCAGGTGCAGTGTCTGCGATGGCACCAGGTATGTCCAGCCAAGGCGGATGTCGATATGAAGACTGCTGCAACCAGGTCCGGCAGGAACCGTTATATCAAGGGGCTCTCGCAAAAAATCGTCAGCAGTGACCACACGGGCGTAGATCCGGTAGATGTAATTGATGACTGCTTAAAAGAAGAGGGCATACAATGAATCGTACCATCAAATGTGCTTTTTGCAATGGTAAAGGATTAGACCCCTTCCAACTCCTGTCCCCTCTTTCCTCCTGCCAGACGTGCGTGGGAAAGGGCACCGTGGAAGTCCACGGTAAAATGGTCTCCTGTCCGTACTGCACAGGGAACGGAAAGGATCCGCACCACCGGCTCACGTGTCCGGTCTGTTGGGGAAAAGGACAGCTGACAGTCGCAACGGCAACCGAAATCTGTCCTCAATGCAAAGGATCCGGAACTATCCATGGGAGTACCCTGCCATGCATCAAATGTGCCGGGAAGGGTTTGATTACCGCTGAAAATCCGCCACTGGAGCGCCAGAAGAAGGATAAGCTTGCAAAAGGCATCGGACGCCTCCAATAGATTATAGCAAATACTGAGCAGACTCTGGCAAAGATCAAAGATTGAAAGGTGAAAAAATGACATTAAAGGGAGTAAACAACATAAAAACACGGAAGAATATCATAACCTTAAAAGGGGCCGTCTGTCCCGCATGTCATGGTACAGGGATTAATCCAACGACACGGCTCATGTGCGGTGTCTGCGACGGCACCAGGTATACGTCCGGCTCCGACCGAATGGTTCAAAAAGGTACTGGATGAGCTGGGCATGCACATGATCACGAATGGAATTATCCCGAAAAATACCTGCCCGTTCTGCATCTCACGCCGGACCGTGCAGGAACGGTACCTTAAAAAGATCCACCAACGTTACGATGACCAGTTGACCGTCATTGAGGTGCCGCTTTTTCCCGGTGAACTGAAAGGACAAGAGCAGCTGATGCAGTATGTCCGCTACCTCGGATGGGGAGCAGGTGCCGGGCTAAAAAGAATATTGGGGTAGAGCCATGAAAAACGTGCATGATCCCTTCCGTGAAACAAGCATCTTTCCGCATGAAAACGACACCGGCTGTTTTCCTGTGAAAACAAAAAGGCGAAAAGGAAAGGGAAAGAAAAAAGGAAGATCCATTCTTGAGACGGTTAAAAACGTAAAGATCGAGGTTGCCGAGCCCTTAACGATCAGCCCTGTCCGCCCCCTTTCCATCAACGTGCCCGGTTTCTTAACGGAAAAAACAGAGATCGGCGTGGCGGAGATCTCCGGCAACAAGGCCCTGTACCTCCGGCTTTCCTTAAGGAGTGATAACTGAATGAC
>JAURZP010000496.1 GCA_030653335.1 Methanoregula sp.
ACAACGCTGCAGCGAGCGCCTCAATCGAGGAGAGCTTGCAGGCTTTGCCGAAGTTGACGGGATTTGCCGCCATCAGGAATGGGAGCGCTCTGCGGATGCGCCATGAACGAACTGCACCCGTATCCAGTACCACCCAGGAGCAGTCGAGCGCGGTTATCGATCTCACGAACCTGTCTGCAGGAGAGAGTGCCTGTTCAGCAGTGGGATCGAGCAGGAGAGTGTTTCGCGGGATCTGGGGGATTCTAGTAAATATTTTTAAAAAACCCGCTTTTTCAAGTTTTTTGACCGTGCACTTCCGGGGGTCACAGCTGTTGTCCCGGTAGGCATACAGAGGTATCATTGATCATCCATGCGTGCACACACTTATCAATGTACGTGCTTTGCAGTCCCTGCATTCTCCACCCGGAACTCCGGGCTACGGGTATAACAAGATCTTCGGACCTCGCACTTTTCGAACGAGCTATCGAACGCTGCAGATATTTTGATATTGAGATGGTGCCGCTTCCCTGCCCCGAGACATTACACCTTGGTCCTGACAGGAAACCCGGGAACTTTCTCGAACGGTTAAACACCCCGGCATTTGCCGACCTGATGGACAATCTTGAACTACAAGTGCAGGACATCATCGATGAACGGGGTCCACCCCTTTGCATCCTTGGTGTCAACTCCTCTCCTACCTGTGGAGTAACCAGCACCTATTATGGGAGTGAGGATCAACAATCGCCAAAACGGACGGGACGGGGGGTGTTTCTTGCACGGTTTCCTGGTATCTGTGCTATGGACGTTGCAACTTTTGCAAAGTACCGGATATATCTTGCCGCACCGCTTTTTTCAACAGCCGAGCGCACCTATAATGCAACGTTGTACGATCTGCTGAAGAAACACCTGTTTGAAGTCTTTCTTCCCCAGGAAGCGGGTGATGATACAGATACAAGAATGAAAAGAGAGCAGGCACGGATCTTCATTAAAAACAAAGAAGATCTCGACAGAGCTGATATCGTTGTTGCAGTTATCGATGGCGCTGATGCGGATTCCGGCACCGCATGGGAGATGGGATATGCATATGCACATAACAAACCGGTGGTTGCGGTTCGTACGGATTTTCGAAGGGCTGGGGTGCACGAGCAGGTAAACCTGATGCTTGAAGAATCGTCAAAGGTGGTTTCCAGTACCATAGAGTTACTGGAATCAGTCAATTCCCCGCTTATCGGAAAAAGGGATGTGTGAACTTTCCGGACACCGGGCCACATTGTTCTACAAGCCTGTTGTGGGTGAAAAAATCTCTGAAGGGAACGGGAATGCAACAATCTATATCCAAATATTTACGAAATAGTAGATGATATAAATGGCGAAAAAACGTGAGGATCGGCAAAAAGTAAAGAAAACGGGAGGAGATACCGAATGTAATCTTGATGGTGATTACATCTCCCCGATCCAGTCGTTTCGGGATATCAATGTTGAAAATATTAAATCTGTGGTAGTAAAAAGCCGCTATGCACAATCCCTTCTCATTCTGACCATTCTTGGTTTTTTCCTAAGGTTTTACAATCTCGGGTTCAACTCGCTCTGGCTCGATGAAGCCTCTACGAACACGTTTGCTGTAATGTCAATTCCCGACATCTGGAAAGCTACTGCGGGGGGGGAGTTCAACCCCCCTCTGTTCTACTGGATCGAGCATGTCATGCTGATGTTTGGGAACAATGAAGTAGTACTCAGGTTTGTTCCCGCACTCCTCGGGGTACTGACCATTCCGCTGATCTATTTTGCAGGAAAAGAATTCATGGATCGTAATGTCGGGATTATTGCCGCAGCAGCATTTACATTTTCACCGTTCCTGATCTTTTATTCGCAGGAAGCCCGTGCCTACTCGATGATGCTCTTTTTTGTGGCATTTGCATTGGTCTTCTACTTCAAAGCCTTAAAGACAAATGAGTTGAAAAACTGGGCCTTGTTTGGTATACTATCCGCACTTGCATTCTGGTCTCACTTTTACTCGTTTGTTATTATTGCCTCTCTTATTCTCTATGCACTTTTCCTTCAGATCGGAAACCTCCAGAAAAATATCCAGAATCTCAAAATGATTGCAGTATCAATTGTTTTGTTTGTCGTTCTCTGTTTCCCCCTCATTCTGCTGACTATACAGCTCTTCGCAACCCGGACCTCCTCGGCTCCAACATTCGGTATCCAGGGACTGGGAATCATCAGCGAAACATTCAGGCAGCTCTCTGGATTTTCTGACCTCCCGATGTTCCTGTTCCTCATCCTATTTATAATCGGCATCATCCAGGCATTCCTTATTGATAAAAATAAAGGAATCTTTTTAGTGACACTCACCATTCTTACGTTTGTCATCAGCTTTATTTTCTCCTACAAAATGCCAATGGTTCCCCGCTACCTGATCTTTTTCAACACGGTTTTTTTCCTCGGTATTGCAGTATCGTATAAGATGTTTTACAGTCTCATCAACAACCGGGGGGTTGTGTATGGATTCATAGCTGTGCTCGTCCTGCTAAGCGTCACTACACCATTTTTCATGAGTTATTATTCGGGGTACTCAAAAGAGGACTGGAGAGGTTTTTCCGGCCAGATTCAGCAGATGACAAAACCCGGGGATCTTGTCGTTGTAGTACCGGGATATATCTCCCAACCGCTCAATTATTACTATGCGAATGCTTCTGATCAGACGTTTGAGTTTGGTGCAAATACTGCAAAAGATCTTGAAGCGATCAATGCAGGTAAAGGAAATAATACCGCATTTTTCATTGTCACCGGAGATATCAGTTCGGCAAATCCGAGTGGAGATGCAATTGAATGGTTAAATAAGTACACAAAACCTATCGGTCAGAACACCGGGATCTATCTCTTTGTCTCAGCTTAACCCCCGCCCCTGGTAAACCGCCATGTACGACCTTACGGTGATCATCCCCACCTTTAAAGAAGAGGCAAATATCCGGAATATTGTCACCGAAGTGGATGCGGTTTTTTCGCGGAATAATCTCAACGGGGAGATCCTTGTCGTTGATGATAACTCTCCTGACAGGACTATTTCGATTGTTAATGAAATTAAAAAAACAAAACTAAATGTAAATATTATCGTCCGTCTGGCGGATCACGGGCTTTCACAATCCGTTGCTGAAGGATTTGTTCAGGCATCCTCAGATATTCTTGTTGTGATTGATGCCGATCTTTCCCACCCCCCATCGCTAATCCCCACAATGTATCGTGAGATCATGGGAGAATATGACATTGTCATCGGAAGCAGGTATATGGATGGGGGCGGGATAAAAAAATGGCCACTCAAACGCCGGGTAATCTCGCTGGGAGCTACCTTTTTAGGGCGCCTGCTCTTTCCCGATGTCTCGGATCCGGTAAGCGGTTTTTTTGCAGTCAGAAAAAGTGTTGTGGCAAATGCTCAATTAAAACCCCGCGGTTATAAAATTCTGCTTGAGGTGCTTGGCAAGGGAACCTGGGAGAAGGATAAGGAGATTCCTTTCGAATTTGTGGACCGGGAAATTGGTTCGAGCAAACTGAAACTAAAAACCATTGTTGAGTATGCCCAGCAGGTTATCGATATCACGCTCTTTTCATTTTTACATCACGAAAGTGCGGCGTGGAGGGAATGGAAACGGGTGTTTAAGTTTGGGCTGGTGGGGATTTCTGGGATTGTTGTGAACCAGGGGATACTTATTTTCCTCAAGGAATTCGCTGGTTTTCCTCTCCCTGTTGCCAGTTTGTTCGCAATTGAAATTGCGATTCTGAATAATTTTCTTTGGAACGATCTCTGGACATTCAAATCCGGTGGGCAACAGCAAAAAATATCCAGCTGGTGGCACAGGCTCATCTCATTCCAGATCGTGTCTGCTGGTGGAGCGGTCATCAATTTTGCAATCCTTAACGTCTTAGCATATATGATGGGAATTGATTACCGGATTGCAAATATCATCGGTATATTAGTAGGATTTGCCTGGAACTTCCTTTTGAACCGGCGTATGACATGGATAAGGAAATAGGGCCCCCCAATTATCAGTTTTTCCAGTGAAAATAATATCATTATTTTTATGAATATGATTGCAATAAATACCTTTAGCGTAACGGAGCCCATCCAACGAGCTATGACAGTTGTTGGACGGCCAACCGGAAAAAAGTGAAATTGCAAAATTTCATCGCAATAATTATCAACATATCATATGCATAACGCGCATTTT
>JAURZP010000497.1 GCA_030653335.1 Methanoregula sp.
CCCCCTCCTGTAGCGCCAGTGACAACTACAATTCCTCCGGCAACTGCAACGATATATCCCATTGATTCACAGACCTGCACAACCAATGCGGACTGTGTGCCTGCCCAGTGCTGTCACCCGACCAGCTGTGTCCGGCAGGATGCAAAACCCGTATGTAATGGTATCATGTGCACCATGAGCTGCGAAGGTCCGCTTGACTGCGGCGCGGGCAGCTGCGGGTGCACGAACGGGCGATGTTCGGTAATACAGGCCCGGCCCACCACATTATCGGTTGTAACAAAAACTTCAGTAACGCTGACAGCAAGTCCCCAGCGGTACTCCCCTATTATGTCCTCCATACCCGGTATCGGGATTACGGTGGATGCCAATGGTTTTGATGCTGACAGGTCCCGGTTCGTATGGAACGCTACGCACGGGAATTTTTTCACATGGGGCCCGGTCAATTACACGGTAACTGATGTTGGAAACCCGGTCACCAATACTGGCGAGAAACTCTACTGGTCGTTTACACAAAAACCCGCATCAATCCTTGTGCCGGTAGTAATTACGGTCACGGCAACAGATGCGAAAACAGGCAGGATGATGGGAAGCTCGAATGTGGTCCTTGTATGGGAAGGGGATAACGCGGTGATGTTAAAGGATTTAAAGTAGGGAACTGGAATTCTGTACGATAACGCGTGGGAGTTTTTCTTAAGACTATAACTCCCCGTATCCATTTTTTTATGAACTGCCCTCATTGAGTACCGGGGGGATCAACGGTGATTTTTTACTCCGTTCCCCGACAATTTTTGATTTTTTCGCCCACTGCTTTCATATCGGGGCTCATTTTATTCATTGATCCCGGTGCTCCCTGAACGAGCCTTTGATCAGGGGCCTGAGAACCGCGTGAGTGTATACCGGGTGAGGTTTTTTCCGGTGATTGCACGGGTGGATGCATCGATCCTGACAAAGAAGATCTCTTCAGTGCCTGAATCGACAAAGACCGGTTTTTCTGACGGTGTAATATGCAGGTGACAGAGTGTTTTTCCGGATACTACCGGAAATGAGATGTGGATAAACCTGCTGACCGTATCATAGATCTCTAAAAGGTATTTACGGATTATTGCATCGACAAGCATCCGCCGGTACCCGTCAGGGTTCCGGTCCTCCTCATTCAGTTTGGGATAATCGTTTTCGATCCCGACAACCGTTATGGCGTTTTGGATACGGTCTTCCCTGATCCCGATGATGATGTCCCCGCCATCGGTATTGAGGAATCCTGCGATCGAGCGGGCGATGATGAACTTCGAGGCATTGGTCCGGTATTTCCTGACTTCGGCAGATTCACTTTGACTAATCTGCTCCTTTGTGAGATCAGCACTCCAGAGGGACTGGAGCTTGAACTCCACATGGTCGTTCTCTCCGGTTCTGATCATTTCCTGTATTTCATTGGCATCCTCTTCTGGTACCGTATATGAGGAGAGTTCCTTTGACCTGAGCACAAACCCTGCGCCTGCAGCAATACCCACAAAGAGCAGCGCCTGGAAGATGATCCCCCCGATGATCATGGGAGTCAGAGAGACTACCGATACTGCAATGAGCAGGTAGGCAACAGCACAGATGCCAGCGACATACAAACCCCGGTCCGGGTAAAAGCAGGTGGTATAGAGGATGGGAAAATAGAAGAGCTGGGGAATGATGGTGCCGTAGCCGGCGGCCATGGAGAGATAGGTGATAACGATAATTGAGATGGTAAACAACGCGATGACAAGGAACCTGATCATGTCGGTACGGGGCAGTCGGAACGGTGAAATTACGGTGTATCCCTTCAGGCTCGTGGACTGGGTCATGGATGATGAGGGCTTAGTGCGGGTTGGTTATAAATGATTGCCGGCACAATGAGAGCAGGAATGTTCGGGCAGACCAGTTCTCATTGTTTTTAAAAAAGTGTCCTACCGGTCACTTGAGATCCGCGATATAACGGAGGGCTTCGATCGCATCGTTTCGTTTCTGGTCACAGGCATTGGTATCAACCCATGCGAGGAACCGCTCGCGGGTTTTAAGATCAACAGCATCAACAGAACCAGACACCATCGCCCGGTAGGTACGTTTGGGGTAGAACAGGGAGCGGGCGGAAGTGAGCAGTGCGTCATGTTCCGCGTTGTCGAGGATCCCCGCCTCACAAGCCCGCTTTAAGGTAAACCGGATATTGATCAATGGTTCAGAGAGCGACATGCCGGAGACCGGGTCGAATACAAGCGCCACTTCATCGTCAGACTCCAGTTCGCCGTTCTTATACATCCGGTAGATCTCACCGATGCCCACCATCCCCAGTGTATCCATCTCTGCTGCCCGGAGTGCGCCCATACTCGATGAGCCGATCACCCGGATTCCGCCTTTTAACGCTGCAAGGATCTCACGGTGGGCAACGGCCGATTCCTGGTGAAAGACACCATCAATCAGGCCAATGATTTCAGCACCTTCCCGTGCTGCAGTGATGAGATCGCCCCGTTTGGCTGGAGGGCGGTACCCGGCAGCGAGGATCTTTTCGGCTGATTCCAGGTCAAGGCTTGGTCCGAGAAAGATGATGATCTTTTGCATGCTTCACCCGTTCGCCCCGCCGTTCGGGGTCCATTGCAAAGACTTCAAGCCCGGGTACAATCACCCGCACAACAGGAATACCGATCTCTTCTCTTGTCAGGTCAGTGACGATAACCCGGTCAAGCCCGAGTTTCTCCAGTGCCTCAATGATATTATTGATGTCTTTTAAGAAGTCATCGGTGTCGGATGAGGGGATATTTGTGTAATCCACGGTCCCGTTATCCCTGTACCAGTACCCGTTGATCCTTTTTGCCCGCTCGTAGCCCATCTTTTTCCTTAGATCGGCAATTGTTGTGTCTTCCCGTGCCCCGTGGATCTGGGTGAGCCGGCTCTGGGCTACTTCAGTGAGTGCACGCATGACGGCGATCCGGGCGCTGGTATGGGTGCCGATACCGATGGTGAGCAGACTTGGGTCTTTTAAGAGCACGTCATCTGCTACTGCGGCAATTGTCGGGATGCCGGTGTCACTTGTGATGTCTCTTATCGTGACCTCTACTTGTGCATCGGCAAATTTCTTCTGCATATCCTGAATCACCGGATCATCGATGCCGACAACCGCTGGGCCGGTGTTCCGCGTTGTCTCGACCAGCGACCAGGCGTCCCGCTCGATGACTTCAGAGAGGGCATGAAAGATCGCCTCTTCGATGGTGTTTCCCGATGCAAGTCCGTTGGTGTTTGTGCGAAAGACTCCCCGGTGCCGTGGGGGGACCGGGTGAAATACTGCAAAGGCCGGGACCCACAACGTCTCGTTATTGACGATATCGTATCCCGGATACCAGGACATGAACCGATCCATTATTGCACCTTCCGGCAGGATCAGGTCGACAGGATCGATAACGGGTTCGCGTCCTTTAAGTTCCTGAAATAGTGCAACCCTGATCTCACGGTCGTGCGCCTCGGCTGAATAGCGCTCTATTCCTTCCATGATCGCCGAGATTCTTGACTCTTCAACAGTTGCTCCCTTACCGTTGTACACGGTGATCGCCCCGTCTTGTGCGGTCGGTCGGATGCAGGAGAAGACGGGTATACCGATACGGTCAAGGTTTGTGATGTCCGCAACACGGGTTATTCCTGCGGCTGGAACTTTAGGTTCAATGCGGGCGAGGGTTTCGTTGAGCGGAGAAGCCCGCTGCGTCTCATGGTTGTAGGTCTTTTTGCAGGAGTGGATCTGCATGGATTTCGTCTCTTTAAGTAGTAGGTAGGCACTTTTCGGGTTTATACATGCTCATACGTGATGATCAGGAAAAATGAACGGGTGAGTCCGGGTGTGACTTTAACTGTCAGTGGGAAGTGCATCAGCGAATTCCTGTACTTTTACTGATGACCTGTCCCGTAGAGGTACACCATGACCGGGGAGCAGGACATCAAAATCAAGAGTGGCGATCTTTCGGATAGACTGGCTGCGAAACGGGCGAGCCGGGCAAGGGGGCACGGTTTGAGATCGTGGTGCCAAAAAAGGGTGTTACGGATCGCCGATGTGAAGTAAAACCCGGTGTATAACATCGCAGGTATCAAAGAGAAGCGGGATAAACAGATGTCAGGAAGTCTTTTTAGAAATTTTCCCGCCTCTTTCGCATGTCCGGAAGAGCCAATATTTATGACCAAATGACAATTAGTAATAAGCAAAAATTTATTTTTTAGCAATTACTAATATCTTATAAAAATAAATAGGCACATGTATGATCGATCCCTTTCAACTCCGGCGGATCACCGCCGATCAGATAGCCCGGTTCAAAACACAGGACCCGGGCATCAGTCGGAGAATCAATCCTGAACACTACAGGGAACGGTTGCGAATTGTCGTGATATCCGGAGTGCGCAGGTGTGGAAAATCTACCCTGTTAAAACAATTGTCCCTGGGCTATGATCCAGTGCTCTACCTGAACTGCGATGATGACCGGCTGGTAGGTGCAGAGACTGCTGATCTGGCAGCACTGCTTAAAATATGGGAAGAGGAATATCCAGGTGCCCGAACGGTTTTTTTAGATGAGATCCAGAATATCCCGGGATGGGAAAGGGTTGTCCGGCGGATGCATGATGAAGGATATAACATTTTTCTGACCGGATCAAACTCCCATCTGCTGAGTATTGAATTCGGAACTCATCTGACCGGCAGATACATTCAGATTGAACTATTTCCCTTTGGATTTGATGAGATGTGCCGCTTTAAAAAGATCCTTTTTAATAAATCCGGTCTCATCACCACCCGTCAGGAAGCAGGCATTCTACGGCTTTTTTCATCATATCTTGAGGATGGGGGATTTCCTGAATATCAAAAGGATCCCGATCCTGATATTCTCAGACGGACATTTGATGATATCATATTCCGGGATGTTATAACGAGATACGGTATCCGCGAAATCAAAGCGTTTCGTGAACTCGCCCGTTATCTGTTAACGAACATGACCCGTGAAGCAAGTCTGAATTCTCTTGCATCTGTGATCGGGATAAAAAGCGGATTGTCTGTCAAGACCTGGATTGGATATCTGGAAGATTCGTATCTGCTGGGCAGTCTGTGTCCGTATGAGTATTCTATGAAACAGCAACTTTCCCGCAACCAGAAGTATTACGGGATTGATACCGGAATGCGCAATGCTGTAGCGTTTCGGTTCTCTGAAGATTCCGGGATGCTTCTTGAGAATCTGGTCTGGACAGAGCTTCGCAGGCAGGGAAAAACCGTGTATGGATGGACAGGTAAACGGGAATGTGATTTTTTAGTAGTTGATCGTGGGGAGGTCAAGACTGCGATACAGGTCTGCTTCCATCTGACGCATGAGAACCGCCAGCGTGAGGTCGATGGTCTGGCTGAAGTTATGGAACGGTTCAAAAACTGCACCGGGATAATCTTAACTGAGCGGCAGGATGAGATGCTCACCGTTAAGGATCGTCCGGTCCGGGTGACACCGGTCTGGCGATGGGTACTAGAGGAGACAGGATTTTTTTAGATATCTCCGGGCTCACCCTCCGCGAGAGCAGCGTTCCGGACATGGTTTGAGATCCTGGTGCCAAAAGGAGCGTGGCGTATGTCAGGAGATGGCGCATAATGGCAGCAAAAAAAATTCAGCTATGGGCAAGACTACCCATCCCCACGTAACTATTCAGATGCCCAGAAGGAATTTCCAGACAGGGTTCAATTGAGAAATAGAGTTTTCTCCGGTACTCCTGTGTCCATTCCGGGCTTACACCCCCTTTTGTCCACCAGGGATTGAACCGCTCCATCTCTTCAATGCACTGATGGTAAAATGAGATTAAAAAATATGATGGTATCTTTTAACTCCCCGTTGGAAGATTGCCACCCTCTTTAAGATCAGGAATGATTCATTTTTACTTTTTTTAAAAGTCCCGGCCGCTTGTTACGGTCCAATTCCACTTTTTTTCCAGGCAGTAATACTCATGCTTCCGGTATAACTGGAGATCCGTCCCTGCGAATCTCGATGACCCGGTCATTATAGATACGAAAATACTGCCAGGCTCCCCAGGGTGCGAGGACATGGATCTCCCGGCTGACCACGGGACTCAGTGGCACGTTCCGGAGTCCATGGATCACCTCTTTGAACATTCGTTCGATCTCGTTTGGGTCGCACTCATGGGTCCGGATTCTCATTACCCGGATGAACACGACCTGCGTGCCGGTAAAAAGGAGGAGATCGGTAAAGAACCCCGGCATCAGGGAAATATTCAGGACCGTCCCTCGTATCGCGGTATTTTTAGCGGCTTTGTCGATTGCCATTTTTGGTTTTGGTCCGTGGGTCATGCCTCACACTCTCCACAGGGTGGGTTGTGCCCGGTGTCATTTTCATGAGATCTACTTTCATGGACATACACTATGCAGCTGCACGCGGGTGTAAGTTCCTTTGGCGGAATCTTGACCCGGATCGAGAGGTTATAATGGTGACAGTGCGTCCGTTTTACGCTGATGCGGTACACGCTGTCGCCCATCTGGTTAATCTGGTACGCGATCTCACGGGGCAGGAGGTAGAGCGGGACGGAGATCTCTTTTACGGATCTGCTCTGTTTCATACTGACCGCCTGTGCTCTTTAAGTGCGGTTAACCGGCTGTTGAGCCGGTCGATCTTTTTTGTGGCCCGCTCTACCATCCGATCCTGCTTTTCGTAGAGAGAGATGATGAGGTCTTCTGACTTCTCCCCCACATCTTCTGACTTCTCCTCCGCATCCTGAATTGCCGGTGCGGTTGTATAGTTCCTGTTGACAACCGGTCTGATCTCCCCATTGTAGAGTACCCCCATCCCAATGACGAGCGTCTTCTGACTCTTTTTAAGAGATGCCCGGTAGATTTCTTGTGTGAATGCCGCAGGTTTCAGTGTAGTTCCGGCAATCTGTCCGATTGCCAGGGAACAGGAAAATCCGTACGGATTCTCCGGTGCCTTAAGGATGCTGTCAAATCCCGTTAATGAGAAGAATTCTTCCCTGTTTTCCCCCGTCTGGTGTTTATTGATTCCTGTTGCGTTCTTTTGTCCGGTCCCGGCCACACACTGATAATTTGTCGATTCAATTTCCATATATATCACCTTTTTTTGTTGTTTTTTTTAGTCTCCTGCGGTTCTTTTTTTAGGGATGTTTTTGTGCGCCTGAAGATGAGAAGATTTTTTTTTGAAATTTCCCACCTTCGATTCGCATCTGCTCTCTGTTACAACCTCTTAATCTTCGGCCCGGCGAGAGCAGCAACTCTGTTATTCGTTCCTGTCCACGATTTTTAAACGGCTAAGCTATCCGTACGATCTTATGCAGGGAATTAACAACTTGGGGCCGTCGTTCAATGACGATGTATGCGAGAAGAGGCGGGCACAATTTCTACAGCTGAAGGGCCCGTAATAATATTCCTTAAGCCGTTAGTCCAGTTAGTCGATGCAATGAGAACCCAAAGCGTGTGCCGGAGGGAGCAGGGGGACTCTTCCCCAATGCACTTCATTCCCTTTTGGCTTCGCATGCAGGTTAACATAATTCCGCTCACGGACAGCATGGAGATGAAGAAGAACCTGGAGTAGAATGTTGCAACTTTTTTTGTTGCCCCCAGCTTCTGCATCTTCCTCATCATCCGTTTGCAGATTACTTCGGTCATGCTATAATCTCCTGTAGGGAGATCGAGGTTATAAGGATGGCGGTCACTGTGAAAAATTTCGCAGTCATCCAGCGTTTTTGCAGGAATCCGGGCTCGTAACGCGGTTTTTTTGGGGTCCAGTTGTCTGACACAAAAAAAGCGCGGCGCGACCCGGACGAAAAAACGGTTTTTAGAGGGATTTCAGGGCAAACCGGTTGGAATTTGGGGAAGGGTGCCGCATCGATCAGATAACCGCACTTTTTGTTGCAATAGCTCTTGTAAGAATGCTGCCAGATGTTTTTTTTTGGCTCCCGCTCCTGGGCTGGAATAGTACTTGATAGGTATGGGGGTTTTTAGTTTTCCTGAAGGGTGAATGGGGTGATGTAGAAGTGGGAAAAATATGGTGGGGGATTTGATGCTTAACGGGGCTTTTACCCCACAGCCTTTGTGTATACCTGTGGAGGTGATCTGCTATTCCTGAACGGGTACTCCGGCGCTTTTTTTGGGTTCTGCCTCGCTTTTTAAGCGTCAGGTTCCTTTTTACTCTCCATTAGTAATCGCCTCAACATTGCCCGTGCATTATTTGCCCGGTGAGCCACGTG
>JAURZP010000502.1 GCA_030653335.1 Methanoregula sp.
TTGACTTGACTTGACTTGACTTGACTTGACTTGACTTGACTTGACTTGACTTGACTTGTCCTGTAATGTCCGGACTTTTTTTTCCGGTAGAGGGGTCATCTGATTTTTTCATCGTCACACACCATTTGGATTTTTTATGCGGGCATTTGCCAGTTTGTATATACTGTGGAAAAATTCCGGCACATACGTAACAACATATTTTTTTGTGCGCTCATTATTACAGAGGTGAACCTTAAATGAATTGTCACATATCACCGCGGATTTGTCCCGAAATCTCGTTTTTATTTCATCGTGGGGATCGGTACGTGATGAATAGGTGTCTACTACTTTAATAATTATGATAGGAAGGGAGTTGACCTCTCCGCAGGTTAGATCATCTGTTATCAGTGGCTATGTAACACAGAGAAAATACGCCCAAATTGGGCTCCGATTGTCGGGTTTTGGTCCGGAAACCCTCTCTATAGCGGTCTGGTTCTTGGGTGTGAAAATAAGTGCCTTAATCTCGCTCTGTTTGGCGAAATACGGCTGGAAATGGCTTAAAAAATGAAGGCCGCCAATGGACTTTAAAGCGCGTTTTGTTTTTCCCGGGGGTTTGCCTGTTTTAGGAGAGATCTGCCCTGCAAAGGGTCGTTAGCGAGGTCGTTTTTTCCGGGGATATCTGAAAAATGGGGTTTAGCCAGAGAAACCCCTCGAAAACTCCACTCATCCCTCACTTTTTCTTCTTCGATCCACACACAACAATTTCATCGTCGTCGATCATCGGGATCTTCATATGCTCGATCGCCCAGTCGCAGAGAGCATCAAGGAGCGGGATGATCGTAACACCCAGCGGCGTCAGGGAATACTCGACCTTAGGCGGGACCTGGGTGTACACTTTTCTCTTAATCACACCGTCCTGCTCCAGTTCGCGCAACTGTTTTGTCAGCATCACATCCGTTATGCCGGGAATTGATCGTCGGAGATCGCTGAATCGCAGTATACGTTTTCGCAGGAACCAGATGATCAGCGGTTTCCACTTGCCTCCGATCACATCGAGCGTGCCCTCCACCGGGCAGAAATAACAGGAGGGATCTTTCATCATACATTACCACTATGTTTTTACATAGTATATAAAATCAGAATTAGTATACTCTATAAATTTAGTGATATCCAAAATTTGAACAATGAACAGACAGGGATTCCGGCAGAGTGGTTGTGGAAATACGTCTGGAATTCCCAACTCATCGCCGGCACCACAACAGGGAATACGCGGATTCATTGGTTACCTGATCTCCTGTTGCCCCTACACGATGCTCGGCAAAAAGATCCTTCGATTCCTGCGGGGTGAGACAGGCACACTCCAGGACCCGCTCACTAACCGTGAACTCTATCTTCAGGGACAGGTAAAAATCGGGTTTGGCATTATACTCATCGGCGTATTCTGCCCGTTCTTCTGGTTCGCGTTTTTTTCCGGCGCACAGGGGAGCGATCTCGTGTTCAATGCCGTTCACTCGGGCATCGTGATCCTGTTCGGCCTGCTGTATTTCGCCATATACCGGGTCCAGTTACGAAATATGCAGGCGCAGGAGGCAGGTCTCGTGATGGCGGGAGCGATGCTGATAAAATCTGATAAAAAGAGAATTTGATCTTAAAGAACATTCAATCTTCAGACCCATTACGTATACAGGGAACATTACTCATGCCTTCGGATGAACAGCAGAGAAAAAGCCTGATTAAGGTCGGGGCAGGGCTCGCGCTCTTCGGAGTTGTGTGCCCATTCTTCTGGATGAGTTTGTTCTATGGAAATTCTCCGTCAGAGACATGGGTTTATGGCGTCCATTCCGGAATATTCATCCTGCTCGGTCTCATTGTGCTGGGAAAAGGGTGGTATGATTTGAAATGCCTGCGGGCCACTTCGGCAATTAAGAAAACGGAACCATGACTTTGATAAAGTTTTTTAACGGGATATAATTTTATGATGGAATGACCTTTTCTGATTGTAACCATCCCATTCACACAAAAATGAGGACGGGGCATCAATCCCTCTGAGCATTCCCTTTTACCGGCATATAGATCGGTCGAGACTGTTCGTCTTCGCTGCACTCCGGCTCGCTCCGCTCTCCTCCATTCCGCTCCGCTCACAGACTCTCCCTTGTTTTCCCGGAGTTGTCCTGTTGAGATGCAGTACGCCCACGGCTCGTCGCGTTGCTCTGTCGCCGTCGGCTGCTCCGGCACGCTCCTCACATACCGCTGCGCGGAATGTTCGTCGCTGTGTACTGAGCAAGTGTCTAACGCTCAGTGACTCGTCCGCACGACGCATCAGGGGCTCGGACTCACCGCTGATGCGGTTCGTTACCTTCGCGCCCTGAAGCGGTGCTCCCTCGGGCCGCTGGGCCGGGACAGGATAGCCCCCTTATGGGGGCACGGGCTTCTTGTACGGGCGGGGGACAAAGCGACGGTTACAGGGCGCATCAGCGACCTGTCGATCGCTTTGTCGGGTGGGTACAGCCTGAGCAAATTTCATTTTTAGAATCAACCGGAGAACCGGGCCCGGTGTGGGAGGGGAAGGCGCGAGCCGGAACACGGCGACCATCGCCGTGTCGCGTGAGCGCCGGGCGGGTCATTGCTTTTACCGGTCGAATGCCAACAGGACAACTTAAAAATTTCCTGCAGCGTGGGCGGGTCATGGCTACACGGCGCGGTTACGGGACGCATCAGCGGCCTGTCGCGCTGTGTGCCTGGGCGGGCCAAGCGTAAACAAATTCTACGCAAAATCTTTATTTCGTAAATTGGACAGCGCAGCGCTTTCACTTTCACACCACGCACGGCGGAGACTTATATGCGCTAACGTCGATGAGTGTATGGTGAATTACACCATGAGTCCAACAACAAAAACAAATGTAAAGTTCGAGCACATTGGGGCAGCCCGCCTCTACAAAGGCTCGGTCCGTATAGATGTCAAGACAATGCAAGCGGTCATACCCGTTAGTGAAGTCCGCAGGCTCGAAGCACACTGGCCCGCACCG
>JAURZP010000507.1 GCA_030653335.1 Methanoregula sp.
ACAGCATTCATGTTCACTGATGAAGCCGGTGACCAGATGACATTCTTTGAGTGGGGCGCTTCAAAGGCATTTGCCTATTCTGATGCACCTTCACTTCCGTTTGTGCACATGGCAACGGCGGATCCCAATTTCAACTGCCGGGTCGCAGAGCGAAGCGAGTTTGCCTCGTTTGATCCCGGGCAGGATGTGTTCTGGTATACAAAAGAACAGCTCGGATCAATCATAGCCAATGTCGATATTCTCTTTGCAAACCAGCACGAGGTGAAGCATATGTGCACTACGCTAGGTATCACCCGGCAGGAACTTATACAGCAGGTGGATACTGCAATCTTCACCATGAGCGGTGACGGGAGTACCCTCTATACGAAAGGTAAAGAACACTTCGTACCGGTAGTCCCGGTCAAACTTGCAGATCCCACAGGTGCCGGAGATGCATATCGTGCAGGGTTCCTCTCGGCATACGTACGCGGATATAATCCCGTAACCTGCTGTAAGATCGGAACGGTCACTGCCTCATTTGTCGTCGAACATGTTGGCTGCCAGACCCACCTGCCGGACTGGAACGCGATGAAGGCGCGGTACCAGCAACATTTCGGCTCCCTTGATAAGCCGGGAATGAAAGGAGTATAATCATGAGCTGGGCTGCACTCACTTCCGGAGGAAAGGACTCGATCCTGTCGTGCCAGAAGGCAATCGACAGCGGAAAGGATGTGCGGTATATGGTGACTGCCCGCCCTCATAATCGCGATTCATACATGTTTCATTCAGCGAATCTCGATGCAGTACCCGTAATTGCCCGGGTCGCTGGCATGGAGTACGTGGAGATTGAAACCCACGGGCGCAAGGAAGAAGAGCTGGCGGATCTCAAAGCCGGGCTTGCTGCGCTGGACATTGAAGGGGTGATTGCAGGTGCTGTCGCATCGGAATACCAGGCAGTCCGGGTTAAGACGATCACCGATAAACTCGGACTTGAGCTCTTCACCCCGCTCTGGCACATGGACACTGAACTTCTGTTACAGGAAGTGGCAGAACGCATGGATGCCATGATCATTGTCACTGCCGCAGAAGGACTTGATGAGAAGTTTCTCGGTGCACATTTCAATCAGGAACTCATCGGCCGGCTCAAGCGTGTCGCTGCTGCGAGACGAATCAATCTTGCCGGTGAAGGGGGGGACTACGAGAGTCTCACCCTCAATGCACCGTTCTTCTCCCGGGCCATCACCTATACAACAGAGGAGTGCCGGTCACTGCCTGACCGGCACGAGCTTGTCCTGGGAGGGTTTGCCTGATGGCGCTGGACAGCGATGTGAAGCTCGGGCAACTCACGAAATATATCTTCACAGCACCTTCAGCACTGAGATCCTTTCTCCTCATTGTCGTCCTTGGCCTGATCATCGATGGTGCCTGTGCCCGTGCCTGGCTGACACTTCCGTTCTCAGGC
>JAURZP010000511.1 GCA_030653335.1 Methanoregula sp.
CGGATTCGAGATCACTTTCGGAATAGTGCGTGTTCTCATCAAGCCCGAGGAATTCGAGCACATAGGGATCTTTGAGCACGTCCTGCGGATTTCCGATGATCTGTCCTTTATCTGCGAGGGCTTTTACTCATTTTTTATCCCGGCTGAGTACGAGCCGTTCGTAGATCCCGGAGTTGAACTGCCGCTTGAGTTCGGAAAGAGACCATTGGTTTTACCGGGATTCGATCTCGTAAAACCGGCGCTCGTCCCGGTTGTCGATATTCATGAGGACGATATAGTGCGACCAGCTGAGGGTGAAGGAAGGTGTGAATTGGGCAGACAGTGTCTGCCTAATTGATGTCTCCGCCTGTGTTTTGGCTGGCAATTTCGCAGACACTGTCTGCGGAATTTGCGGTACCGCTTCGTGATATTCGAGATAAAACAGGCGCATGTATTTCAGATTTCTTTCGGAAAAACCGCGTCCCAACTCTTCAGTTAACCGGGACGAGAGTTCAATAAGGGTCCGCTTTCCATAGGCAGCCCGTTTGCTACCCTGCTGCTCATACTCCACGATCCGCCGGCCAATCTCGAAGTTGGTGACGACCTGCAGGGTGTTGACATTCTGTGCGGCAGTCCGTCTTGCGCTTTGCACCAGATCCCTGATTTCTTTGACAAGCGGAAGGAGGGGTTCTCCGGGTGATGGACTTTTGGATTTTACGGGTTTTCCTGGCATTTTTTTATCTCCTCACTTGCGGTTTTTTGATCTGCTAACTCCGTGCGAGGTTATGATCTCCCGAGAGTTTATCCTGAACAGGTAATTGATTTTGAATCCTGCATTAAGCCATAGGGAACATGCGGCGGGCATCTGGACTTACTACTGAGTTAGGGTTCTCCTCCTTTTTCTGGTTGTTGCTCTTGCTGGGGGAGACCACCCGATGCTTTGAGTAAAACCGGTATTTCACAGGGAGTGGTTGCGTATCATTTTTTTGGGGGAGGGCTTCCTATGAGCATCATCGTGAGAAATTAATTTACTTCACGGCAGGGAATTAACCGAATCAGTTTATGGATGGCATCTTCTGATAAGGTATTTTCCCGGGAAGTGATGTATCCGCATAGCCGGTGAGGAGTGACAACATCGATATATTTGTCTATTCTTGTGCCGGGCTGCTGGCCATGCAGAGAGACTACCACACTTCGTATTTTTGGCGCATTTCCAAATAGCCCGTAACTGTCTTTCAGGTAATACCATAACGCATAGTTTGCACGTTGTACCTGGTGTGCCAGATCATCAGATTTTTTTCCGATGTCGGACGTTTTCCAGTTCTTGGTTTCCAGCAAA
>JAURZP010000520.1 GCA_030653335.1 Methanoregula sp.
AACGTGACCACGCCAATACCGGAAGTGTATATCTTCCCGAATACTACCTCTGGCTATGCCCCGCTTCCGGTCCTGTTAGAGGGCCTGGCAAGCAATTCCCCGACATCATGGCTCTGGGACTTCGACGATGGGACTCCCCCGGTGACTACCATGGATGCGACTCATACGTTTGCCAACCCGGGCACCTACAACGTGAGCCTGACCGCAACTAATGACGGCGGAAGCGACACAGCCTACGAGATGATCACCGCAACGGGATTCGGGATCACCGCGAGCAGCGGGCCGAACGGGAACGTCACACCCGCCGGAGAAACGCTCTTGAAATATGGTGACAACCAGACGTATGCGATCACGCCGATTACCGGGTATAAGGTAGCAAATGTCCTTGTCGATGGGGTATCGAACGGCACGATTTCGAGTTACACATTCACAAATGTGCAGGCCAACCACACGATCTCGGCGACGTTTGCGATCAGAACGTTCAACATCACCGCAACAGCAGGAGCCAATGGTGCAATTATCCCCAACGGAACGGTCAGTGTGAATTACGGAGCCAGCCAGGAATTCACGTTTGTCCCGGCACGGAAAAACCATACACAAACGAGGGTAGTGGACGGTGTTACAACAACCTATCCGCCAAAGATAGCGTCGCCATATACCTTTAGCAATGTGCAGGACAATCACACGATAAGTGTAACATTCGCATCGAATGCACGCGAGCAAATATTCTATGATCCCTTTGATATTACCCCCGCCAGCAATGGGTGGACCATAGTTAGTACTCCCGACTGGCAGACATCTGCACCTCGAAATGGAACGTATAGCATTCGATTCCGGGGAAGCAATGCAGCAGGACCTGATGAAGCTATCCACAGATCTATTCCAACCACAGGTTATTCCGATATCCAAGTGCAATATCGCCTGCAAGCACAATCGCTTGAAAGCGGGGAGTATTTTACTGCGCAATATTCCACTAACGGGGGTTCATCATATACAGATCTGACCCGATACAACGGGGTTTATGCAGGTAACACCACGATGTTCCCCATCTATACTCCCGCAACGCTTCCCATTGCTGCCGACAACCAGGCCAGTAACTTCAGGGTGCGGGTTGGAATTTGGGCTAGTGCCACTAATGACTATGGTTGGGTTGACGATGTAAAAGTAACCGGAATTCCTGATTACATATAAGCCCCGTGCTGGTACAAAGGGGCGGTCGTGAGTCCATGAATTGCTCACACCGGCAATTTTTTTTATTTACCTTTTTCTCGTAAGAGATCCCGGAAAAAGGGTACAGTGTGTCACAAGTCAGTTAAACCCCCTCCCGGTTCAACAGGGGTAAAAATGTTCTGGATTGATACGGGTCTGTTCATACGCGATACATTTGAGGGTTCTGTCAACGATAGGATTCCTGTCCGGAACCGATGGGGGATGGTTCTTCGATTGCAGGGTACTCTGTGATCCTTTAGAAGTCATCACAACTTTTTTTGAAATTTTCTGTTGCACACCTTCTTCATATCATTATCCAAACAGTTCTTTAAACGCCAATACGGGGAATATTTGCATTTGGATACAGCGCGAACTCAGTTGCGATTAAACAAACCCACCAAATTGCTCATGGTTCACATGTTAGTGGTTGCTGTTGTGACTATCCCCGTTTTTTTTTAAAATAAGTTCCGGCACACAGGGATTCTTTTTTTTAACGATGGTGAAAGAAAATGTAACAACAGATATATTCATGATTAATAACAACATATTTTCTGTTTATCTATCATCTCTATTGCATTATTATAACAAAATTGCAATAGCATAAGTTCAAGGTATGCATTCGGGGGAAAAGAATGAACACAAACCGTAAACAAAGGATATGGATTCCTGTTATCATCCTCATATTAACAGGAATGTTGCTGATCGGGGGAGTATCAGCAAGCGAATTCGGACCATGGAATCTGCAGACAGTGGACAGCGGGGGTAAGGTTGGACAGTATTCATCGGTTGCCCTTGATGCAGCGGGCAATCCTGCGATCAGCTACTATGACCAGACGTATGGCGATCTGAAGTATGCGTCATGGGACGGGAGCAAATGGGTCATCACAACCGTTGACTGTTCCAAGAGTGAGCCCCCGAAAAAAAACTGGTGGTCTTTCTGGGACCGGCCTTATGACAGAACTAAGGACCGCGAATATATTTCCTGTTTCCACGGAACCGGAAAAGTGGGCAAGTATTCCTCCCTTGCCTTTGATGGCAGCGGCAAGCCGAGGATCAGCTACTATGACGAGTCAAAGGGCGACCTGAAGTATGCTTCATGGGATGGGAGCAAATGGGTCGTCACAACCGTATCCAGTGCCGGAAAAGTGGGCGAATATTCCTCCCTTGCCCTTGACGGCAGCAAGCCAAGGATAAGTTTCTTTGATGAGTCGAAGGATGACCTGAAGTATGCTTCATGGGATGGAAGCAAGTGGGTCATCACAACGGTAGACAGTGCCGGAAAAGTGGGCGAATATTCCTCGCTCGCCCTTGATGGCAGCGGTAAGCCACGGATCAGCTACTATGACGAGACTAAAGGTGACCTGAAGTATGCTTCATGGGATGGAAGCCGCTGGGTCATCACCACGGTGGATGGATCCTGGGATGGGCGGGGACCGAAAAGAAATAACTGGGATCGTGATCACCGCTGGAATGATTACTGGTCCAAGAGAGTAGGAAAATACTCATCTCTCGCCCTTGACAGCACCGGTAAGCCACAGATCAGCTACTATGACCAGTCGAATAAAGACCTGAAGTAT
>JAURZP010000521.1 GCA_030653335.1 Methanoregula sp.
CTTGCTGACCGCGAGCATCCTTCATTGCAATGAACGAGAACATGGCTGCCGGCATTGAGATTCGCGCTGATGAATGCGAGTGCAGCATCGATAATCTCTTTGGGAATATATGCAGGGTCGGGTGCATCGACAAGGTTGAGGATAAGGCGATTGCCTCTTCGGGCGATGAGATATTCCGGATGATTCTTCGGGGCTGCTCTCCCGGAATATCCTAAGGCCTCTCGGTGGTACGGCTCTTTGCATGCGTGGACTACGCACCAGCCGGATTCCTGCCGGACCTTGGTTTCATAGTCATTCTCGTTACCTATGAAGAGGTTAGGGTAGATTTCGATCATGGGGCCTCATCCGTTATATCGACATCCAAAAGTCGCAGAGCTGGAGCGATAATCACACAGATAAATTTTATTGTGGGAATATAATCTCGCGGGTTGTGGAACGAAAGTGAATCCAACTAATCACTTTCACTCCATACCTTCCACTATTTATATGCGGGTATAATAATATTCAATCATGCAACTCACTGGGGCTCATGTGACATTATTTAAGTCAATTGAAGATAGCAGTAATGTTTCAATTGATCCTGATGTTACTATTCTCGTAGGACAAAATGAATCTGGTAAAACTGCTTTTTTAAATGCCCTTTATAAAGCAAAGCCCGTTGAGGAGAACATCACATACAATATAGTCAACGATTATCCAAGGCATGGATTAACCGCATATGAAAAAGTACATCCAAAAAAACCCGCAACTGTTGTAAGATTTCAATATCTCTTAAATGATGACGAATTAGATGCAATCAACCAAGATCTGGGGTTAAATTTAATTGAAGAATTAACCTTCAGTGTCACCCACAAATATGGCGGGAAAACGGAAATCGGGCTTGCTATTCCTGAAAAAACATATATTAAGCATCTAGTCGACCAGTCCCCATTGAGTGCCGATGAAAAATCAAAAGTATCTGAAATAGATTCTTTAAAGGATCTGATAACATCTTTAGACAAGGCAGATCTCAACACAGAATCTAAAAAGTTTGTCGAAGATACGAAACAAAAATTTGGGAATACACCAGAGAAATGGAGTGCCCTTGAACACTATATTTGGACGGCGCATCTTTCTCCGCGAATACCAAAATTCCTTTATTTCGATGATTACAAACTCCTCCCGGGAAATGTTAATCTCACGTCGCTGCATCAGCGATTCACAGCAAGTCAGACAAATAAGCAAATACTTTCGGATGCGGATAAAACCGTTTTAAGTTTGTTGAATTTAGCCAATGTGGATATTAGCAACCTAACCCAACCCTCCGGATATGAAGAGAGCAAAGCCAGATTAGAGGCGATTTCAAACTCAATAACCGATAAAGTATTCGAATACTGGACCC
>JAURZP010000530.1 GCA_030653335.1 Methanoregula sp.
TCCTGAACTTGTGGGTGATGAACTCCTGCTTGTTGTGGCGGGTGCCGGCCAGCGGGTGGTTTCCCATCACCGTCCAGTCAACATCGTCAGCAACGTGGTGGAAGAATGTGTCTGCGTTTCCTGATTACAGATGAGCAAAAAGTGCCCTTACCATTTCTTCTGTTAAGGGTTTCATGGGGATCACTTTTTTTAAAATTTCAGAGAATGATTTTTTCTTCAAGACCATTGAAGTGCTTGTCGCCAGTCAGGATTTTCAATCCGTGCAACCGGGCGGTTGCAAGGATCATGCAGTCCACAGCTCCCATCTTAGTTTTCCCTTGGCATTGCCCGAGTTTGATTTTACCTCCAAGCATTGCAATCCGGGTGTCAACCGGAATAACCTCCACTTGTTCTGTGATCTGGTTGATAATTGAGATGGCACTTTTTGAATCCTTGAGTTGTTCGATCTGGTAACTGAGCGGATAGATTGTTAATATTGAAATGAAAAGGTCCGGATTATTAAGGATGACAGTGCGTACACGATCCCCCTGCCTGGATCCCTTCATCATCTCAATCCATGCCCATGTATCAACAAGGATACTGGGAGCGGTCATCTGCATCCTCCTCTTTTACTTCCCGATCATGGTCGCGGTAGATTGCTTCAATATCCAGGTCAGGGAGGATGCCGAAGAGCGAGCTGAGCGGTTTAACCGGTATGAGTTCGATATGCCCCCCTGTCACCTGTACCTTAAACCGGTTTGATTCGAACCGGTCCCGGATCTTTTTGGGAAGCACCATCCGGCCGGTTGCGTCAACGGTGATGACCGGGCCGGTGTCCGGGAGGTACTCGGCCAGCGGTTCACTAACGCCTGGATTTTTTTTGGATTTGCCGGGTTGCCGGGTCTTTTGTTTCAAAAGGGTTTCCTCTTACAGACAGAGGGGATCTATGGTAAAATAAAAATTTTGGTAAAAATAAAAAATGGTAAAAAATATTATTGGAAATTTTTTTCCCATGCTGCATTTTTGCAGAGTCCTCTTCCACCACCGCAATCTCATCCGCAGTCAGCCCGTATAACCCATACACCAGCGATTCGATCTGCCGGTCGGTCGACCCAATCTCCTGCAGGATAATCCGCCGTTCCTGATCGGTCTTTGCCTGACTCTGGTTGTGATGCAACTCCAGCATCCCGGTAACGAGCGTAACCATGCGATCGTGCCGGGCTTAATCCGCAAGCCCATCGAAGTCCAGTGGAAAGAGAAAAATAGAAAGATAATTGGTCAGCAGGGTGTAGCAGCGCCCGACACATATCTCCGGATATCGACTTGTGATCCAGTTTTTGCCATGCGTTCCGCGAGGGAAAGAATCTCACGGGTTACCGTGCCATCGACATAATCTTCACCGCAATTGGTACAGACCTGAGCGGGTACTTCTTTAACAACAAGCGTGATGCCATCGCGATCAAAGGTGACCGTTGTTGTTCCCTTTTTTGTCTCACCATTCTTGCAGACAACGCACTTCATGGTTTTTTCCTCCTTTGGAAATCGTTTTCCCAGACCTGCGGATCGGGTTCATATGCTGTGATAACAATTGCCTCACGATCTACATTATTGTATGCCACCACAACATGGAGCGGGCGGCTTTTCACGATACAAAATACAAGATAACTCGGATAGGGATTGTCATCAGCATATTCTTCAATCACTTCACCTTTCGTTAACGCGGCCCGCACATCCTGTTCGGATATATGCCTCTGAAACATCTGCCGGACTGCATGGATACGATAGGTCATTCGCCGGCAACCGGGTTCAAATTTTCTCGTCATTTCCCCACTGTCTCCTCCACCACCGCAATCTCATCTGCCGTCAACCCATACAACCCGTACACCAGCGAATCGATCTGCCGGTCC
>JAURZP010000532.1 GCA_030653335.1 Methanoregula sp.
GGGCGACCCCGATCATAAAAAACGGGAAAATCTCATCAGTCCAGGCAATACTGAGAAACCTGACCGGGCGCAAAGAGGCAGAGAGGGAGATTAGGGAGAGCGGGGAGTCACTGCGCGCATCGGAGGCAATGTACCGGGCTATCTTCAACAACACCGGTTCAGCCACCATCATCATCGAAGAGGATACGACCATATCCGTTGTCAATCCTGAATTTGAGAGAATCATGGGATACTCAAAAGATGAAGTCGAGGGGAAGAAATACTGGACCGGGTTTGTCGCTCCTGAAGATGTGGAGCAGATGAACCGTTACCACCGCCTTCGCAGGATTGATCATGATAAAGCCCCCCGGAATTACGAGTTCCGGTTTATCACAAAAGAGCTGCAGGTCCGGAACGCGTATCTCACCATCGGTGTAATTCCCGGGACAAAAAAGACGATCGCGTCGTTTGTCGACATCACGGAAAACAAACATGCAGAGGAGGCACTCAAAGAGAGCGAGAGAAAATACCGCAGCATCCTTGAAAATATACAGGACGTTTATTACCGGAGTGACCGGGAGGGCAACCTCATCATGATCAGCCCGTCAGGAGTGCGGTTGCTGGGATATGGCTCCGAGAGCGAAATAATTGGTAAAAATATTGCAGATACGCTGTATGCGGATCCGTCAGAGCGCAGGCTATTTTTACAAGATTTAGAAAAGGATGGTTTTGTCAATAATTTCGAAGTTACCCTGAAACGGTGTGACGGTACTACAGTTCCTGTGGAGACGAGCAGCCACAAATACCATAACGGGGACGGGAATTTCCTTGGTGTCGAAGGGATCTTCCGGGACATCAACAGGCGCAAACGAGCGGAAGAAGCAGTGCAGAGGTCCGAGGCCACGTACCGCACGATCTTTGAGAACACCGGTACCGCCACGGTCCTCATAGAGTAAAATACCACAATCTCCATTGCCAACGCGGAATTCGAACGGTTGTCGGAATATTCGCGGGAGGAGATCGAGGGAAAGAAGAGCTGGACGGAATTTGTCGTAAAGGAAGACCTGGACCGGATGCTTGCCCAGCACCAGCTGAGACGGGAAAGGCAGGAAACCGTCCTTAAACATTATGAGTTCCGGTTCATTACGAGATCCGGCACGATCCGGAAGATCTTTTTAACCATCGATATGATCCCGGGGACGAAACGATCGGTCGCATCACTCATGGATATCACGGACCGGATCCGTGCGCAGTAAGCGCTGGTGCAGATCGATAAAAAGCCGGATCTGATCAACAGCATCACCTGTACGATATCGTAAATACACTCGACATCCATACCTGTTTTTCCCCAACCCTCAGGAAGAAAAACCACTTATCCCGATCTGCTCTACTTAAAAAAAAAGAGGAAAAAGCGGCCGGTATCTGTCATGAGCAGGTCGAGTTTGCCAAAAACGCCACTATCACCATCGAACCGCGATGCCCTGTCTTTCTGCCTTCTGGTTGTGCCCGCAGTACCTGCAGGCTGAGCGGCAGTGACGACAGAGTACGAAAAAACCGGACGATCATTCTTTACTGTCCAAAACAAAACCAACAATCGGAGATCTCTTATGAAAGTTGTTGCATTCAATGGCAGTGCGCGGAAAAATGGGAACACGGCAATTCTTGTCAATACGGTGTTTGAAGAACTGAAAACAGCGGGTATAGAAACAGAACTCATCCAGCTTGCGGGAAAGAAGATCCGGGGCTGCACCGCCTGCATGAAGTGTTTTAAGAACCAGGACCAGCGGTGCGCGGTGAAAGGTGACGTGATCAATGACTGCATAGAAAAGATGCTGGAGGCTGACGGGATCATTCTCGCTTCCCCTACATATTTCTCTGACGTATCGGCGGAGATGAAGGCGCTGATTGACCGGGCGGGCTTTGTTGCCAAAGCCAACCTGGATATGTTCAGGAGGAAAGTGGGTGCTGGGGTGATTGCCGTGCGTCGCGGTGGCGCGATTCATGCATTCGACACGCTCAACCATTTCTTCTTCATCAACCAGATGATCGTACCCGGCTCTTCGTACTGGAACATCGGGATCGGACTTGCACCGGGCGATGTGAACGATGATGACGAGGGAATAACGACCATGAGGACGCTTGGCATCAACATGGCGTGGCTGATGAAAAAACTGGAAGAATAAATTTTTATTACGCTGTTTTTTCGTTACACCGGAATTGTCAGGTCATCGGTAGCAACAATCAGACCCGGCCATTCTTTTTCGTACCGCTGCTGCAATGCCTCGCGCTCATCCACCGTCTTGTACACTTCCGCCCCGAAATGCATGAGGGCAAGCCGCTTTGCGTGCGCCTGCCGGGCGATATGGATCGCGTCCTCCGGGTTGAGGTGTGGCCAGTCCGGACTCTTTGCGCCGGGTTTGAGCCCGCATTCGGTGATGAGGAGATCGGCATTCCGCCCGAGCGCAATCGCATTGTCACAGACTCCGGTATCGGTGCAGTAGGTGATCACCTTTCCGTCAATCTCCACCCGGTACCCAAAACAGGGCGCCGGGTGAACGAGCGGGAGGCACTCGACGGTAAACGGCAGGGAATGCCTTCCTTCTGCCAGTTCAATGATATCTGCTTTATAGGGAAGACCGGAAAATGGCACGGTGTATGGCTCCCGGACAAACAAATTGAGATCCGTTAAACTCCCGAGTTGGGTGTATACGTGCAGGCCTTTTTTTAACCGGAACTTGACAAGCGTGTGAAGCCCGGCGATGTGATCGATATGGAGGTGACTGATGAACAGATACACGGGTTTTTTCTGGGTGATATACCGGTCCGCTTTTGCTATGCCATTTCCCGCGTCAAAGATGATATCATACTCCTCTGACTGGACAAGCACTGAGACCGTATTTCCCGCTGCGGTATCAAACCAGCCGTTGGTGCCAAGGAAAGTGACCTGCATACCGGTGTATTGGTTGTCCTACAGCAAAATGGTTCAGGTGCAGATGATCTGTTTTTTATTTCTTTACATCGATGGTCGATATACGTAACGTGGAGAATTGATGATCATGAAGCAGACATATCTTGTTGTCATTGTTGCAGTCCTGTTCCTGTGCTGCATATGTGTACCGGTGGGTGCGGTTGCCCAGGAAGTTACCCTCAAAGGCGCGGTTGCCACCCTAAACCAGCCCAAGAATACCATTACAATCGAACACCCCCAGCAGTACGGGTGCAACTATCCTGCGAGTGGTGCACCGGTCTGTTCGTATACTCCGATGAGCGTTGAGGTTCTTACCGGAACGGCACCGGATGCAGCTGCGTTTTCTGTCTTTAAAACCGGTGACCCGGTTGTCGCGACCAGCCTCGGTGGTGCTGGGGAGACCTGGATCACACTCGCAAAGTTGTTCGGTTCACGTCCAAACGAGGAGTTCGTAACCGATATTGTTGGGGATATGGGCACGATCACAACACCCCTTATTGGCAATTACGTTGTGGAAGCAACCACTGTCCCGGATTGCTCGGCCTGCACGGGTACTACCTGCACCGCCATATCAGCAGACGTCCGAGTGAAGAGCGAGGGAAAGGAAGTCTTTGTAAAAACACTCAAGCCCGGTGAATCGCTCAACTACAATGGCCGGAACGATGGTTCGAGTGTGGCAGTCACGTTTGTCAAAGGACAGGCATTGTCCGGCACCTGCCCGGGTAAAGCCGGTATGACCGGGCCCCAGGCGATCTCGGTGTATGTGGTTAAGATTGTGCCACCGATCAGCGCAGCACAAGTGGACATCCGCACGGCAACCACAACCCGGCCGGATGAGGCGCTGCCCCCACTGCCTCCGACTGCTACTTCTACCTCTCCAACACAAATTCCAACAACGAAATCCGGCATGCTGCCACTCGCTGCGATAGGAGCGATCGGGCTTGCAGGGCTCGTGCTTGTGATGAGAAAGGAATAACACTTTTTTTTATCCGCAGCAGACTCCCGGAACGATACAAATAATTATCCATGTGCCGGCAGATTATCATTCATGGTAGTCAATTCCGTTCACACTGCCGGAACTCTGGAGGCGAACTAATATGCAGGATAGATCGCATTCGTCTACTGTGCGGTTCCGGCACCTTTCCTTAATCGTACGGACACTCGTTCTGGCACTGGTCAGCCTTGCGGTGCTGAGCGGGGGCGCTCTTGCTCACCCACCATCCGATGCAACAATGACCTATGACCAGAATACCGGTGATCTTATTGTCACTGTCACCCATCAGGTTGACGATCCCAAAACGCATTACGTGAAACAGGTGACGGTGAAGCAGGGAGATACCGTGCTCATCGACAAATCCTACACCAGCCAGCCGGACCCATCATCCTTCACCTACCGCTACAATCTGCCACAGCTCAAAAGCAGCAGCGGGGAGATCCGGGTAGATGTGCAGTGCAGCCAGTTTGGTTCCCGGTCAGGCACTCTCACCCTGGGTGCGAACCCTGCACCTACTACGGCCAGTGCATCACCCGCAGCACCGGCACCCCGCGCACCGCCCGCACCCCGCGCCAGGCCGTCGCCCACAGCGATTCGCCCCCCACCCCCGCCGGCGCCACCCGCCCGGTCCGCAAGATCAGCCCCACCGCCAGCGCCGACAGCAGGAAGGTCACGCCGTTCAGCCCCACGAACGCCACTTCGGACAACACCCCGGCCGACAGCGCCAGCAGCCCGGGCCCGACCAGCCGCGCCAGCCGCTCCGTGGTGTCCATCAGCGCATTGGCCGCCGGCAGCAGCGCCCGATCCCCCGCCAGCACCGGCAGCGCCGCCTGCATCGCCGGCCGGAATGCCGCCAACCCGGCCCCCAGCGCCAGGATCACCGCGAACAGCGCCCAGGCCGGCGGGATCGCGTCCCCCACCCAAACCGCGCACAACCCGCCCAGCGCCACCGCCCGCAGCAGGTCCGCCCCCAGCATCACCCCCAGCGGCGCCGCCCGGTCCAGCGCGCGCGCCCCCAGCAGCAGCACCAGCAGCGTCGCCGCCGCCTGTACCACCGCCAGGTAGCCGGCCGCCTCCCCCAGCGCCCGCACCGCGACATAGCCCAGCACCACGCGGAACAGCTCGTCGCCGATCGCCGAGCCGGCCAGCCCGCCCCACAGCAATGCCAGCTTGCGTTCCCGCAGCGGCCGCAGCAGCGGCAGCGTCACGGGCGCTTCGGCCAGTCGCCCAGCGGAATCCGCGGCTGCTCGTACAGGTCGGAGGTCCGCGCGTACCAGCCCGCCCCGTGCATCCGCCCGATCAGCTCCAGCTTCGGCGTGTCGATGTAGCAGCGCGCCGCATCCAGCACGCAGTCGTCGCGCACATGCATCGCCACCACGCGGCCCAGCACCAGGGCACGGTCGGTGCCCAGTTCGATCCCCATCATGCGCTCGCACTCGAAGGCGACCGGGCTTTCGGCGATGCGCGGCGGCTTGATGCGGGTGCTCGGCAGGGTGGTCAGCTTCGCCTCGGCGATCTCGTTGACCTCGGGCGGGAAGTCGATGGCGGTGATGTTCATCTGCGCGGAGGTGGCATGGTTCACCAGGCACACCGTGAACTGCCCGGTCTCGCGGATGTTCTGCCCGGTGTCCTTGGCGTCGCCCGGCTTGCGGCCGCCGATGCCGATCACCAGCACCGGCGGATCGCCGGACATGACGTTGAAGAAGGAATAGGGCGCGGCA
>JAURZP010000545.1 GCA_030653335.1 Methanoregula sp.
CTTGCGTTCATCTACACCGATGCGGAGATCGGTGCAAAGCCGCTTGCCGATGCCCTGAAGCTGGCCACAAAGAGGACGTTCAACCGCGTGGTTGTCGATGGCGACATGAGCACCAATGACATCGCGCTCTGCACGGCAACAGGATCTGCCGGCAAAGTGAATGTTAAGGAATTTTCCGCTGCACTTGAGGAGTGCTGTCGCTCTCTTGCAATGCAGATCGCCGCTGATGGTGAAGGGGCCTCAAAACTGCTCGAAGTAACGGTAACGGGTGCCCCCAAAGAAGATGCGGCAGAAAAAGTTGCCCGCACGATCATCGAGTCGCCGCTTGTCAAGACTGCGGTGTATGGCGAGGATCCCAACTGGGGCCGTGTTGTTGCCGCAGCCGGCCGGGCTGGTGTAAAATTCGATCCCAATGCAGTCTCGCTCTGGATCAGCGACGGCAACGTGAAGTATCCTCTAGTGAAATCCGGAGAGATCATTGCAGATCTCAAGAATGCAAAGGCGGTTATGCATGGAAAAAAGGTGATCTTTATTCTCGATCTTGCAGCAGGAAAGGCAGAGGCAACCGCGTGGGGTTGTGACTTGACCGAAAAGTATGTGGAGATCAATGGGAGGTACACCACGTGATGAAGCGCGAAGACGTACTCATGGAAGCCCTGCCCTATATCCAGCAGTTCTACGGCAAGACCATCGTGATCAAACTCGGAGGGCATGCGATGGTGGACCCGGTTGTGCTGGAGAATGCGATCAGGGACGTGGTGCTCCTGCACTATGTGGGGATCCGCGTTGTTCTGGTGCACGGCGGGGGTCCGGAGATCTCTGAGAAGATGAGGGCGATGGGTAAGGAATCAGTCTTTGTCGGGGGTCTCCGGGTGACCGATCCTGAAACCCTCGAGATCGCCCAGATGGTGCTCGTAGGAAAGATCAACAAAGGGATCGTTTCGCTGATTGCAAAATGCGGTGCCCGTGGTGTAGGGTTATCAGGCAGTGACGGCAACCTGATCCTTGCAAAGAAGATGGAACTTCAGAAAATCGATGTTGGCGGTGTAGAGAAAGAAGTTGATCTTGGGCATGTCGGCGAGATCGAACGGATTGATCCGGCAATCTTAAACACGCTGCTCGATACGCGGTATATTCCGGTTGTAGCCCCTATAGCAATCGACCGGTCCGGATCGAGTTTAAATATTAATGCCGATACGGCAGCTGGTGATATTGCCATTGCGCTCAAGGCTTTCAAACTCGTCAATATGACCGATGTGGATGGTGTGATGGATGCAAAACGCACCACGGTATACCGGAAACTGAACATCAATGAAGCGGCTGCCATGCAGAAATCCGGGGCAATCGGCGAAGGCATGATCCCGAAAGTGGGCTCGGTGATCAAGGCGGTGGAGAACGGGGTGAGTTTTGCGCATGTGATCAATGGCAATATTGAGCATAACCTCATATTAGAACTCTTCACCCGTGACGGTGTCGGGACGATGATCTCTGCCAAATAATTTTTTTAAACCGTATATTCTTTTATCGTCCTTTACAATAGTTACTGGGACCCGTTTCTATGGAAAAAACGCAAAAGATTTTCCTGGTATTGTTAGCAGTCATCATCATAGGCGCGGCGTTTTTTCTTGCAGTTCCTTACAATAATTCCCTCAATACTGCAACCTCTCTGCCTTCAACAATCAAAAGTTCTGAAACTGTAATCGCATTCTATTTTTACGGTGACGGTTGCAGCCACTGTGAAAAGGTAAAACCCATTCTCGTCACACTCGAAACCCGGTATCCTGAACTCCACCTCACCCGGCTTGAGATCAATAACAATGTAAAAAATCGTCATTTTTTTTTGGAAATGAGTAATAAGTACGGTGCTGGTAACCCCGGAATTCCTTTGATCTTTATCGGAAACCGCGCATTGGTTGGCGATGCAGAGATTATCGACCGGTTTGAATCCGAGATCCTGATAGAGAAACAGCGGCTCGCATCCTTAAATGGTAATGCTAAACCAGTGACCCCCGTCAAGGATCCCACCAGTACGCAGGAATCTCAGCAACTCAGCCTGCCGCTGGTCATCTTTGCCGCGATCGTTGACAGTGCCAACCCTTGTGGATTGTCCGTGCTGGTCTTCCTGCTAATCCCGATGGCGGCTGCCGGGAGCAGGAGACGCACCCTGATAGTCGGTGGTGCATATATCACCGCGATGTTCCTGTTCCATCTTCTGGTTGGAATCGGGCTCTTCTCGGTCTTTTCCCTATCCGGATTTTCACGGGCTTTCTCTCTTATAGGTGGAGCAGTCGCTCTCCTTCTGGGGTTCATAACGATCGCTGATGTGCTCCGGAACAAGGAGACCTTTATCCTGTCCATACCGGAATCGCAGAAAGGACGGATTGGGAATTATATCCGAATAGCCTCGCTTCCCGCAGCATTTGTGCTGGGCCTCCTTGCCGGCATCCTCGGCTTTACCTGTACCGGGGGCATCTACATCAGCATCCTCGGACTCATGGGCAGGGAGATGACTGTCATGTCCGGGTTGCCTTGGCTTTTACTGTACAACTTTGTCTATGTGCTCCCCCTGATCCTGATCACACTTCTCGTTGCGTATGGCATATCCCCTGAACGGGCTGACAGCATGAGATCTGAGTACAGGCGGACACTCAGGATGGTTATTGGTCTGATACTGGTTGGTCTTGGGGCAGCTATCCTTCTTGGGTGGATGGGGTAAACCACTTAAAAAATTTTTAAAACAACCGCCTCCTGTTTGCGAGAGTCAAGTGTTCCCGGCATTGCAATCGCACGTAACCGGGAATAAACGAAAGAGTTTAACAGATCCTCTGATAAATAGACAGATAAAAGAAGTCTGAATGGGGGGAAGAGTAATGAAAAAAACGGAACAACAGGTATACCAGTTTAAGATTGCGTTAATGGGGTTCACTCCCCAGATCTGGCGGAGGATTCAGGTTCCGGAAACCTATACTTTCTGGGCACTCCATGTGGCAATCCAGAGTGTGATGGACTGGGGAGGGCATCACCTCCACGAATTCACCATCCTCAACCCAAAGACTGGCGAGAAGGATGTGATTGGCATCCCGTTTGAAGATTTTTAAAGAACGGGGGGTAAAGGAAGGCTGGAAAGTAAAAATTGCCAGATATTTCTCGATGACAAACAAAAAAGCTGTCTACCTGTACGATTTCGGAGATTACTGGGAGCACAGCGTTGTTCTAAAAAAAATTCTGCCAAAAGATCTTAAGACCGGATACCCGTGCTGCATTGCCGGGAAAAGGAGTCCTCCTCCCGATGATGTCGGGGGAGATGTCAACGTCTCCTTAAAAGATCGGATCCGATGAATGAAACGACCTCTGGATCAACCTCATAGACCTGCTCCCATCCGGGCTCTATACGGGCTTGGATTACCCATTTTCATCCGGTTTGACCGGCCTTATTGGGTGTTTTTCAGGGATGATTTTAGAAATGCCCTCAAATATCAGGTCGATCGTGAAATAGATGATTTTGGAGAGGATAAAACCGGCCTTAACAGACCCTATTGGATTGAATCCGTTTTTCCGGATGGCCTGTAACCAGTGAGGGTGGACAAAAATGAATGAAACGACCTCTGGATCAACCTCAGAGACCTGCTCCCATCCGGGCTCTATACGGGCTTGGATTACCCATTTTCATCCGGTTTGACCGGCCTTATTGGGTGTTTTCCGTGATGATTTTAGAAATGCCCTCAAATATCAGGTCAATCGTGAAATAGATGATTTTGGAGAGGATAAAACCGGCCTTAACAGACCCTATTGGATTGAATCCGTTTTTCCCTATGACCTTTACCTGGCGGG
>JAURZP010000553.1 GCA_030653335.1 Methanoregula sp.
TCTGCCTCCGTACCGCACTCCACTTATGCTCGCAGCAGCAGCCGCAATGATGCTGAATGTGAATCCAGCACCGCTCAATGATTTTACTGCGCTTGACGGCAGGCTGTCTGTCAGTTTTGAAAGGGAAATTATCATTGTTGACATGGCCAACAGCGGTACAAATATTAAAACAACGGAATGTGCTGCCCGCTACGCACGGTATTTGGCCAAAACAAACGAACTGACACTTGTTATCGGGCAGGTGGAAGGGGATGGTGCAGTCTGCGAAGGATTTTCATTTGATCAGATCATCTCTGCAATTGAGACGGTGCGTCCCGCAAAAGTGATCTGGGTGGGACGGATTCCAGAACCGATTGCAAATGGTTACCTGTGGGTGAAGAATCTCATAAATGCTCACTGCACGACACTTAAAGAAGGTCGAAAAGCTGCCATAGAAAAAACTGACAAAGGATCCATTGTTCTTGCCGTAAAAACCTGGAGATGATAATGATGAAATACATGCACCCCCGCCCCAGTTCGATCGTTGCTGCGCTCTACACGGCCCGCGATCTTGAAGTCGATGTCGCGATCCTGCACGGCCCGTCAGGATGTTCATTCAAGCATGCCCGCCTTTTGGAAGAAGATGGTATGCGGGTGCTCACCACGTCTCTTGCGGATAACGAATTTATCTTCGGGGGTCAGGCATCGCTTGAGAATGTGCTGCGCTATGCGGAGGAACACTTTTCCCCAAAACGGATGGTTGTTGTTGGCACCTGCGTTTCTATGATCATTGGTGAAGACCTCCAGTCTGCAATTGATGGTGCGGGGGTTACCACCCCAACGATTGCAGTCGACATCCATGCAGGATTCCTTGAAAATATTGCAGGCGTGCTTGCAACGCTTGAAGCCGCCCAACTGGCCGGCTGGATAAGTGAAGAGGAATTAACCCGCCAGCAGTTCCTGATGCAGAAAGCAAATGAGGTTGAGAGACTTCGCGGCGCGGCCTGTAAATCATACATTGAACCTTCCCGTGGGGACTTAAAACATCTGGCAGCAGAGCAACTGCGGCAATGCGCACGGAGTGGGGCAAAGGGAGTGGCAATCTTAAACGCAAAGAAAGAGACCGCGTACATGTTTGCCGATGAACTGATCGCACTTCACGAATGTTGCCCTGGTGCAGATATCACCTATATTGCCAACCTTGACAATCGTGGACTTCCCAAAGTCCGGGCTGACGCAAAACGGATTCTTGACCAGATGACAAGTCGTGGAATGAAGATTGAACTCATTGGTGCGCTCGATGAGTATGGCGCAAACGGGGATATCCTCGGAAAGCGCCTGCGCGAGATCGCTCCGTCCTTTGCATTGATCACCGGTGTGCCTCACGCGATTCCCATGGAATATACCACAGGTATTGAGTGTTTTTCTATAACAAACGGTCCCCGCCAGGTAGAACCGCTCAAAGATCTCGGTCACCAGCATGTGATGGTTGAAATTGATCTCCACCCCAAAACTTTGGGGGTTCGTGAGATAGTTGAGAGCGAATTCGGGGCGGTTCTCCGGAGTCTGTGATGAAACAGATCCTCATCACCGGAGATCGTTCCGGCAGCGGCAAGACCAGTATCACGCTTGCGCTTACCGCACTACTTGCAAAAAAATATCGCGTGCAGACATTCAAGGTAGGAATGGACTATATCGATCCTTCTTATCTTGCTGCAGCATCCGGACGACCGTGCCGGAACCTGGATAGTTTTG
>JAURZP010000571.1 GCA_030653335.1 Methanoregula sp.
ACAACCAATGAAATTCAGTGGATCACTATATGAAAAAAAAGTATAAGCAAAAAGACCCGCAAAAAGGAGAATAAGTGGAGCAGCGAAGAAAATTCGGTTTATAGAAAAGAAAGAAATAATTTTGTATATTGTCTTTGCCCGATATTTATAAAAACTAATATCAAACAAATCCAACATTATTATTATTAAAATGAAAACTGAAATTAAAAGACATGAACCGATTGATAGATTTAAAAAAAAAGTTGATGTACCTACATTGAAATTGATATTATTTTCGGTTATTGATTTTTTTGAAAATTCTGTTAAATATACCGAAAGAGCAAAGAAAACACCCAGAATAACGAACAATTTAGAATTTTTATTTAAAAAATCCTTTAAAGAGAATGCGGGCTTTTTGCGAATCGGCACTCCGCAATTTTGACAATGACTAGGACTAACATGATCAATAAGAGCAAATGGATCAAACCAGGTTTCAGGATAGTCATAGTCAATATGCTTACCACAAATCGAACAAAAAGATGGTTCTTCAATCGAATATTCTATTATGAAAGTTTTACATTTTGGACAAAATTCTGCATTCGAAAAAGCTAACGCTTCACCGCAATTTGGACAAAAGTTTTGAGTCACTAATATTCAATTTATTTTTCTCAAGTTATCTCTTTTTCCTTTGACCCCCCCCTCATCAGTCTCGGCTGTAAAACCCGTGTGTTCTGTGACGGAACCGTGCCCGGATGAGATGTAATCCATTGAGGTTGTTCAGAGATATGGGGATATTTAAAATTTTTGAGGACTAAATCTCAATCCAAGTATTCAATGAACCCTTATGTTTCACTCTCACATACCGGATTGGCTTGGACATTTTTTTTACATCTCCTTTTTTGATCGCCATGGAAAGCCAGGATCGCATCTGATTTAATTCAATATTGAAACACTCAGCAAGTTCTTTATCAGTTTTTGGCTCTGCAAGGTCCTTCTCAATATAGGGCCAGACAATCGAAAACAAATCGTGATCGTTTTGTTCTGGTTTTTCCGCAATCGAATTATCGACCTTTTCATTGAGGGATATCAATTCTGGTTGAGAAATGATTGCAGACATTTTATATTCGTTCACAGATGAATAAGGAGTGGCGAGATCACATACAACACACGGTTTATTTTCAACCCTCTGTGTGTTTTTAAGAACCATCATAAATTTCTCCGGATTGGAAAATGATTCCGGGGAAAGGGCTATGGCTCCTTTATCGATCAAACGGTAATTTCCGTCGGGAACATCCACGTCGTCTCTGACAAATAAAGGTACCCATTTGTTTTTCAGGTTTTCCGTGGCACCGGCCCAGGTTCCGCCTTCATTATAGGACGATGCAATTACCAGAGTCCAGTCGCTTAAGCAATATACGAATTTATTCCGTGCCATCGCGTTTCCGACACTAAATGGAGTTTTTGGATCATTCGCAGTGACAAGGACCAACCGCTGCTCTTTAAGTCCCTGGCGATATTTCCCGTTTACTGAGATTTTCAAAAGACTGTCAGCAACAAATCCGATAACATATCCCCCGTTTTCGAGAACGGTTTGCATTCCTTCACTGTCAACCCCGCGAGCCCCCCCGGAAATTAACTGGATCCCATTTTGTACGCAATGATTGGCAATTTGACGAGTGGCAAGTATGGCCCGTTCACTGATATCTCTCGACCCGACAACTGCCAGACCCCCGTTGGATAAAAGACGGGAA
>JAURZP010000572.1 GCA_030653335.1 Methanoregula sp.
ACCTCGGCGCCGGGAAGGAGATCTCGATTCGGGATCTTGTCACCATCATCAAGAAGCAGACCGGTTTTACCGGGGAGATTCGCTGGGATACTTCAAAACCTGACGGGCAGCCACGGCGGTGTCTGGTTACTTCAAGGGCGGAGCAGGAGTTCGGGTTTGTTGCGCAGGTGCCGTTTGAGGAAGGGTTGAAGCGGACGGTGGAGTGGTATATTGAAAATACTCACGAATAGAAATGTAGTTGAAGATATTCGAATTTTATTTTCGATTAAATGAGAGGAACCTGATCAATGACTGATATAGTCCATTCAGATTCAACAATTCCTACGCTCATCATCCGCCCCCCAAAGAAGTGGGTGCCCGTAGACTTCCGCGAACTCTTGAGAATACCGGGAACTGCTCTACAGTTTTGTCTCCCGCGACGTGAAGATCCGGTACAAACAGACCTCCCTTGGCTTTCTCTGGGCGATCATCCAACCGCTCTTTATGATGGTGATCTTCACCCTCTTCTTCGGCGGGTTTTTTTAAAGATTCCGTCGGATGGCGTTCTCTATCCCCTCTTATCCTATGCCGCACTCATTTCTACAGACGCTCTTTGCTGAATGGCTCAGCCATCGATAACGAGCATGGTGTGTAATGCCGGGATCATGACGAAAGTTTATTTTCCACGGTTGGTTATGCCGATATCCGGGATTTTCTCGCCGCTTGTAGACTTTTTCATCGCGTTCATCATCATCATCCTCATGATGGCATACTATGGGTTTGTACCAACCATCGCGATCGTTCTCCTCCCGCTTTTCATCCTGCTCGCCCTCGCGACCTCGTTAGCGATCGGGCTCTGGCTGTCAGCGCTCAACATCAAGTACCGGGATTTCCAGTACACCCTCCCGTTCATCATCCAGCTCGGGCTATATGCTTCGCCGATTGTCTATCCCAGTTCGATGATCCCTGCACAGTACCGTATCTTCTACGGTCTCAACCCGATGGCGGGTGTGAGTGAGGGGTTCCGTTGGGCGCTTCTTGGCGCGAAACCACCTGAGGCAATGATGCTGGTTTCTGTCGGGGTTGTTATTGTGCTGCTTGTCGGGGGATTGTTTTACTTCAAGAGGATGGAGCAGTATTTTGCGGATGTGGTGTGATCTTCATGGCTGATGATATTGCTATCCGGGTTCGGGGGTTGGGAGTCATTGTAATAAATTATGTGATGGAGACCATTGAAACCCCGATAGAGATATCAAAAAGAACACGATTATATCTGATGTGCACAAAAACTACACTCTCCAGACAAAGAGGAATCTGAAAGATATGGTGAAAGCGGTCTATAAGGAAAATTCATTTATCCCTCTCGGATCGATTGATCTTCAAGAAGGAGAGATGGTTGACATTGAAATTCATCGAGGTTCAGTTGTGGACAAACTCTATGGATCTTTTTCGATCAAAGATAACAAATTGATTGAGGAATTAGCAGAATCGCGATGACCTTGAATGATATCAACAATTTTCCTAAAGAAGCACAGATTCTGATAGATA
>JAURZP010000008.1 GCA_030653335.1 Methanoregula sp.
GGTGGCCAGCAGCAGCGGCTCTCGATGGCCCGGGCATTTACAGTCAAGCCAAAAATCCTGATCCTTGATGACTCAACCTCCGCAGTCGATGTTGAGACGGAAGGCAGAATTCTTGATGCCCTGCCAGCATTCCTTGCCGGGGTCACACGGCTGATTGTAGCCTCGCGGGTCTCAACAGCCCTTGCAGCGGACAAGATTGTCGTTCTGGAAAAAGGCGAGATCGTGGCGATGGGTACCCATAAGGAGCTGATCAAAACAAGCCCGCTGTACCAGGATATCTTCGATTCCCAGCTGGGTGGACTCAAAAAGGAGGATGTATCATGACAGACGCAGCGCAATCACCGGTAAAAGTGCATAAAGAAAAACCGAAGGCCGGTTCCCTCATGCGGCTCATGAAGTATGTCTTCCTTCAGAAGGGCAGGTTCTTTGCATCGCTCCTGCTGATGCTCATCGGAACCTTGTCTTTCCTGCTGGTGGCAGCTCTTCTTGGTGACGTGATCAATACACTTGCCAGTCCGGGGAAAGGTTCGGTCATGGGCACTGCGTACCTGATGCTGGGCTTAAGTGTCGTAACGCTCGTCTGCCTCTACCTGGCATTCCGCTGGATGACCGATGTTACCCAGAACGCTCTCTTCCGGCTCCGGCAGGATCTCTTTGAGCACATGCAGACCCTTTCGCTCCGCTTCTTTGACAAGCAGCCAATTGGTGAACTGATGAGCAGGCTCACAAACGACATGGATACGATCAATAATCTCTTCCAGGCACCGTTTGCCCTGACGCTCCAGTCCACGTTCATGCTCATCTTCACCATCATCGCATTGTCCCTGATCAATCCGCTACTGGCAGGAGTTGCACTCGTTGTAATACCGGTACTTGCCGTGTTCGTCGCGGTCCTCTCGCATGTTTCACGTCCTTCGTTCACCCTGCTCCAGATCAAGCTCGGGGACTTAAACGGGATTATTGAAGAGACCTTAGAAGGCCAGAGGACGGTGATAGCTGATAGGCACCAGAAGACCTCATCAACCCTTGAAGCGGGAGTGTCTCTGGATGCCAGCCATGCCGGTGAGAGGGCGCATATCCTGTCCCTCTTCATCAGCCCGCTCTGCCTGATGGCTGCGTTCATCTCGATCGCCATCGTAGCAGTATTTGGCGTAAAGCTGCTCAACGATCACGTGATTACCCTGGGTGCACTATCGACTGCCATCTCGTACTGCCTGCTCTTCATCCTCCCGCTCACGTTCATCTTCTTTAACTATAACTTCTGGGCCTCTGCAATGGTGGGTGCAGGGCGGATGTTCGAAGTTCTCGACACGCAACCGGATGTAAAAGACAAGTCAGGAGCAAAAGCCCTGCCCCGTATAAAAGGAGACATCGTCTTTAAAGATGTGAACTTCAGTTACGTGCCGGGGAGAAGGGTAATGGCGGATGCAAACTTTGTCGCAACTCCCGGCATGAAGATCGGTCTTTGCGGTCCTACGGGCGCAGGTAAGAGCACGATCGTCAATATCCTCACCCGGTACTATGACATCGACAGCGGGGAGATCCTTGTAGACGGGATCAATATCGCCGATGTAACGCAGGACAGCCTGCGGCGACAAATCGGCGTAGTGCAGCAGGAGCCGCTGCTCTTTACCGATACCGTGATGAACAACCTCAAATACGCTCGTGACGGGGCGACCGATGCGGAGTGCATCGAGGCTGCAAAACAGGCAGACTGCGATGCGTTCGTGCAGCGGCTCCCACAGGGGTATAACACGGTGCTTGTGGATGGGGGAGCCAATCTCTCGCAGGGACAGCGTCAGCTCCTGACGATCGCACGGGCGATGCTAGCCCAGCCGAGGATGCTGATCCTCGATGAAGCCACATCGAACGTGGATACACGGACCGAGAAGGTGATCCAGGGTGCGCTACGCAAACTGCAGCAGGGCGTGACTTCGTTCTCGATCGCCCACCGGCTCTCCACGATCAGGGACAGTGACAAGATCCTTGTTGTTGACGATGGCGCCATTGTAGAACAGGGCAACCATGACGAACTGATGGCAAAAAGGGGATTGTATTACAATCTCTACATGGCGCAGTACAAAGGCAAGATCACCGAAGTGCTGGATGATATCATTGCAGCAAACGAACGAAAGAGTAAAAGCGGTGGGGCGAATCCCGCCTGATTATTTTTACAGATACGAGAGGTGAAAGAGATGGAAATCAAAGGACCAAAAGTAAAGGATTATATCAGAAAGTTCAAGGTTGCACCGGGGAAAAAAATTCAGTTGAAAAAATATGATGCCGGCTGGGTACAGAACAAGACACTTAAAAGCATGAATGAGGAACAGGCACAGGAGCTGCTGGAGAAGATGCTCGAAAAGGACCGGGCATCGCTTGCAGAAGCCCAGGAGCTGCTGGCAGCCTCCCACGAAAAGGGAATTTTGATCGTTCTGCAGGGGATGGATACTGCAGGAAAGGATGGCACGATCCGGCATGTGATGTCCGGTGTGAACCCACAGGGCTGTGATGTCCATGGCTTCAAGGTTCCCAGTGCGGAGGATCATGCCCATGATTTCCTCTGGCGGTATTACAAGGTGCTGCCGGAACGCGGGATGATTGGCATCTTCAACCGCTCCTATTACGAGGACGTGCTGGTGGTCAGGGTTCACCCGGAACGCATGGAAGTACTGCCCGAGAAGATTGGGCCGGATGCCAAAGGGTTCTGGGAGGGGAGGTATAAAGATATCAACTCCTTTGAAAAACATCTTACAAGGAACGGCACGCTTATCCTCAAGTTTTTCCTCCACATCTCAAAAGACGAGCAAAAACGGCGACTTCTTGACCGGCTCGATCACAAAGAAAAATACTGGAAATTCTCAACTGCCGATCTTGCGGAACGGCAGTTCTGGGACCAGTATACGAAGGCCTATGAGGAGATGTTATCGGCAACATCAACCGATTACGCCCCGTGGTTCATTGTCCCGGCAGATGCCAAGTGGATGGCCCGGACGTTTGTTGCCAGTGTAATAACTTCTGCAATCAGCGGGCTTAACCTCTCTTATCCGAAGGTTTCTGACGACCAGATCAAGCAGCTCATGGCAGCAAAAAAGACGCTCGAAGCCGAAAAGTAACACGCATCTTTTTTTAATCCCGCACTTTTTTTATGTTGATACAATCAAAAAAAAATCGGACCACGTTCTTTTTCTTCTGATATGCATCCCATGGGGTCAAAGGCGGCGATCTGTCTTTAAACGAGATATGAAAGGTACGGGGTATCCTGAGTTCCCGGTAATCCGGGCACTTCACCCATAAAACAGAGTTATCATCCAGCACACCAATACCTTTTCCAATAATTGGGGAAGGACAAAATGGCAAAACAGTGCGATGAACCGGTCACCCAGATTCACTTAAAGCAGAAGATGACCGTCAATGAACTGGTCGTAGCAATGGGAAAGGCCGGGGCGTACAATGGCGGATCGCTCGCCCGTGCCGTTGATATCTATGACCAGATGCTGCGCGATGCAGAAACAACGAAGTTCTTCGGGCTTGCCGGCGCGATGGTGCCGGCCGGCATGGGAGGGATCGTTTCCGATCTCATCAAGGGCGGGCACATCGATGTGCTCGTATCGACCGGTGCAAACCTCACGCACGATATCATCGAGGCGATTGGCTGCAGACATTTCCATGGTACTGCGTTCTGCAATGATGTTGAACTCCGGCACGATGAGATCAACAGAATCTACGATGTCTATCTCCCAAACGAAGCGTTCGAGCATTTCGAAGAATTCATGCAAAAGGTGTTTGAAGAACTCGAACCCGGCAGCACCATCTCTATCTCCGCTCTCCTCAAACATATCGGGAAGAACTTAAAGTCCGGTATCCTGCACACAGCGTATCACAATAATATCCCCGTCTACTGCCCCGCGGTGCAGGACTCGATGATCGGTCTCCAGTACTGGCTTTTTTCCCAGACCAACAAGGTGACGGTCGATGCGTTTGCCGATATGCCTGCACTCATGGATCGCTGCTTTACGGCAAAGAAAGCCGGTGCCATGCTGGTTGGTGGCGGGGTTCCAAAGAACTTCATACTCCAGAGCATGCTCATGACCCCCAACGGTTTCTCCTATGCAGTCCAGCTGACCGGTGACCGCCCGGATCTCGGCGGTCTGTCAGGAGCAACACTGGACGAGGCCCGGTCATGGGGCAAGATCACCGAAGAGGCGCAGGCAGTCACCGTTTACGGCGATGCAACCATCACACTTCCGGTAATGGTTGCCGCAGTGCTGGAGCGGAGGTCTTTATGACTGACCTGATCCTCGCTCTCGATGTAATGGAGAAAAAAACTGCCTTATCGATTGCAGAGACCTGTGCCCCTCACATCGATGCAATCAAACTCGGCTACCCCCTGATTCTCTCATGCGGACTTTCCATTGCCGATGAGATGGCAGAACATGACCTCCCGCTGATAGCGGATTTCAAAGTCGCAGATATCCCCAACACCAACCGGCTCATTGCAGAGCAGGTCTTTGATGCCGGGTTCTCGTCTATCATCTGCCATGGGTTCACTGGTAAAGACTCGGTGCTTGCCTGCGTTGAGACGGCATTCGAATGCGGGGGTGCATGCTATGTGGTTGCCGAGATGAGCCATCCCGGTGCAACCGCCTTTTTCCATGGCGGAACAGCAGAGAAGATCGCCGCACTTGCCATGGAATGCGGGGCCGATGGCATCATTGCCCCGGCAACCCGGCCGGAGCGGGTGAAGGTCTTAAGAGGTATTGTTGGTACCCGGAAGATTCTCTCCCCCGGTGTTGGGGCGCAGGGTGGGGATGCTGATACCGTTGCAAAACTTGTTGACGGAATTATCATTGGCCGCGCGATCTATGAAGCGGAGGACCCGGCTGTCGCTGCCAGAACATTTGCCCATGTTCGATCAACGAGATGACCTGCCGTGGATCCGTAGGTTCCGGGCAGTTTTACGGGATCTTACTGGAAGCGGGGTCGTAATTTGTCAGATTGGGAAAAAGGCCATTTCAGGTTCTGTTGAGTCTGTCGGCGCTGTTTATGACCCCCATTCTATAACTCTATATAAATAGAACGTGTTTTGCGGCCAGATCTGCATATGCGCGCTTTATAATGGGTGAAATTGCAGTTCGTGGAACTGGCAGG
>JAURZP010000013.1 GCA_030653335.1 Methanoregula sp.
GCTGCCAGCGGTAAAGGTATCCATGCAAGGATCATGCCCCCTGAGCGGTGGCAGAAGATGTCAACAGCAAAAAAGCAGAAGGCGATCCGGATTGCCCTGCTCAATAAAATTGCCGGAAGTATGCATATACCGCAGAGCACCCTGAGAGAAGAGTACCTGAGCACCCTCTCTCTGCTGGTAGAAAACGACCCGGCGGGATATACCCGCGAGATGATGCTGGATGCAGACCAGCTCAATTTCTTCTTAAATGATCGTGCGCGTGCCTCAGAAATTGTAAAATCTCTCGAAAAAGAAGAGAAGGAAAAAGAGAAAGAGCCGCAGAAGGTAAAGGAACCGCAGAAACGAGTAAAAAAGGAACAATTGCCAAAACCCGAACCTCTGCCTGTGGTAAAACCTGCCAAAGCGCCGGAACCGGCAACCGTTACACCCACCGAACCTTCGGAAAAGAAAACCCCGCCAAAAACTCAGTCAACCCTTTTCGATGGCTTCTGACGAACATGATACCTGTGGAGGAGCACACCGCAGTCGATGATCTCCCCGCCATTTTCATAGGATTCAAAACCCAGATGGTAAACGATCATGTCCGCGTTGATCCGCCGTGCCAGTTCGATCAGGGGTGGGATCATCTCTGGTGCGGGGCGAATCGCGTAAATGACATCTGCACCAGAGTACAGGGAATCATCCGGCGAAAAAATATCATCCTCCGAAAAAGGCAGGCCCCTGAAAACCCCGAGCACTTTTACATCCGTACAACGGATCAGGAGACCGGCACTGCTGACAATTTTTGCAGCATCATCATTCCTGCCAATCCCGACTTCGATAGCACGGGTATAGTTAGAGGCGATATACTTCCCTATGCTCGTTTCAATATGTTTATAGTCACCCATTCCAACAGAATATAGCGATGCATGTCCATATTTTTTGGGATGCCCAGTCTCCGGCCGGGCTCCAGATGCCCGTATCCCGGAAAATTTCTGCCATACTTGGTGTGCCAACAACGGTTTCTGAGAACCATGTGCGCATGATGGGATATGTGACGGAGCGGCGGCAGATCGATGCGGCGGCGCTTCTTGACAGCATCCAGACCTACAAGCACCGCCACGGGATCGAAGAACCCGTCCTTCTGGTGGTTCACCAGGACCTGTTTAAAAATGGGAGCAGTTTTGTCTTTGGGCTTGCCAGGGAATCCGTGGGCGCAGCGGTGGTCTCATCCGCCCGCCTCGGAAACGAATATTACGGGCTCTCCGGCAGTGATGATGACCTGATGGATCGCATTGTCAAAGAGGGTGCACACGAGATTGGCCACCTGCTGGGTCTCGGTCACTGTGAAAACCGGGAATGTGTTATGTTCAGACCCAATACTCTTGATGAGCTTGACCGCAAGAAAAAACAGCTCTGTTCTACCTGTTACGAACAGATGGCTGCACCCCCGACATCAGAATAATGTCATGTCTGAAGAGCTCCGGACTATCCTGTTCCGTGGGTGCCGGTAATGCGGGGCGGTTCACTTTCTTTTCCTGTTTGCCCTGCTGATGATAATTCATATGCTCACCTTTGGTACCTATCATCATCTGTGTTCACAGCAAAACGGATATTCCTGGAGGAAAAAATAGTGGATTATCCATCCTGATACGTGGACAAGAAAACTCAAATGACGCGTTGCTCAGTAATTTCAGATCCAATATCTATCTGGCATAATTCACCGGGCCACCCGGAATGTCACGCGAGGCTTGAGGCTGTACTATCAGCAATTCCCTTAAATATTCCCATCAATTCTGCAATACCCGCATCCCGTGAGGATGTGGAACGAATTCATGATCCACTTTATCTCCGCTGGCTCGCGCAGCAGTGTGCGGTTACTACTTCGGTCAGCTATCTGGACCGCGAAACATATGTCACTCCGCGTTCGTTTGATGCGGCCCTGCATGCAGCCGGTGCCGCAGTTGCTGCATCTGAACGGGCGATTGATGGAGAACACTGCTTATCGCTCATGCGCCCGCCAGGTCACCATGCGGAGCGTGACCGGGCAATGGGATTCTGCCTGCTCAACAATGCCGCAATTGCTGCCATGCATGCACTGGAGAGTGTTGACCGTGTTGCGATCATTGACTGGGATGTCCACCATGGAAACGGGACCCAGCACACTTTTTACAACAGTGACCGGGTGCTCTACTGTTCGGTTCACCAGAAGGGACTTTTCCCGTATTCCGGGAGTGTGGATGAGACGGGAACCGGGGCAGGATTAGGATACACCATCAATGTACCGCTCGCTGCCGGAGCATCCATAGGAGATTACCAGCAGATCTTTTCTGAGATCTTCTGTCCCGCTCTGCGGCGGTACCGCCCGGATCTGGTCATTGTTTCGGCGGGACAGGATATTCTCTTTGATGATCCGCTGGGCTGGATGCAGATCCAACCAGAGGATTTTGAAGTCTTAACCCGGCTTATTCAGGATGCAACTGATGGTTCACTTGCACTTGTACTCGAGGGCGGGTACGGTCCATCCCATGGAGAAGCAATACGGTACATTATCTCGGCCCTGAAACGCGAGCATGAAATTGTTGTTCCTGTTAACCCGCCGGCATCACCGGCAACGCAGGCACTGGTATTGCGGCTCAAAAAATACCATGGATTATCCTGATTCTTCAGGTTGAAGGAACGATCTCGATCTCCATCTCGCTGATCTTCTGGTACACTTTTTTCATCTTGAGGATTGGCCAGAGCTCGTAGAGCATCACGGTAATGGGTTCCCACATGGCAGCCCACCCGATAATCAGGAGAGCATCAGCAAAGATCTGTGCTACCAGTTCATGGCTCAGGTGCGAAACCATCTGTCGTGCTAAAAGAGCGATGGTCAGGAACGAAAGACCAATAATCATGGTACTCCTGCCATGCCGGAAATGCGAACGGAATTTGCGGTCTGCACCCATCACGCGGTATTCAAAATGATGCTGGATAGCGGGTTTGATCTTCTGGGCCTGCTGGCTCTCTGCAAGTTCCTTTGGCAGGTAGATGATCATCTTAAACTTCATTTTTGCGGGGAAGTCCTTGACCGTGTCGATGATGTAGTGCTCTGCGGCAGTATCGAGTTCCTTTTCGTGGAATGGGGCAGGATCCAACGAGTTGAAGAGCTGCATGATCGACGAGAGTTTGATCTCGATTAAGATCATGCCATCCACTTTTTTGTAGAGTGATTCGATATCTGCCATGTGTAGGTGCCTGTGATTTGGTGGTGCTTTAAAACCAATAAACCTGTCTTTGTTGTTCAATTTATTTTAGGGGGTGGATGGAACCGTTTAAAGAACTGACTCTCGTTTGATCATGGCTGATATCCAATTCCATATTGGACAAATTGTAAATCACTTTCTCAATTTGCCAGTTACGTGACAAGTGCACTGTAAAATCTACCTTAATGATACTAAAAAAAGAGAACTGCACTCAATCCGGGCAATCCATCCCCCCGCAGACTTCTCCGTCATCACCGCAACTTCATGAAAGTGACAAAGGGTTTTTAATTCATCCCACTACTAAAATCGTGGGAAAAAAAAAGATTTACCCCATCAACATAGGGAGAGATTCCGTAAATCAAATACATACGGCCTAAAAAAAATTACTCCTTCTCTTTTACGTACATAACACCGTCTGGTTCCTTGTAGTTGGTCTTGATCACAATGGTATTGGATATCCGGTTAAAGACCCGCAGTTTTGTATTGGGCATCGCAAACCACCCGATGAGGCAGTCAAGCGGCAGGAGAAAAGCTTTTCCGATACTCTCGATAGCTGCAGTGGCGTAGTTGATTTTTGTTCCGTCACGGTTGACTACTTTTAAATTCATCACCATCTTGCCGATGGACTGTCCCCTGAATCCTTCCATCACTGTCCAGTACAGGAAGAAGAAGATGGTCTCAAAACAAATTGCAAAGATCTCCCATCTGTTATAATCCCACAGGAGTGGCAGTCTCCAGAATGGTTCGAAGATACCGCGAACGATATTTAAAAAGAGTATGACAAGGATTACATCCACAAGCCAGGCCCAGAACCTGGCGCTCCACTTGGCAAGATGAAGGGTTCTTTCAGGAACCGGAATAATGCATATCGGTTCTGGTGCCAATTTTTCATCAGACATTGCAGAGCTATTTGCTACATGAATGAATGAAGTTTACTCTTTTTTTTGGCAGGCTCAAAGTTTGTCACCAAAAAAAAGAGAAGAAACTATTTCTCTCCCCACAAAAAGAATCAGAGTAAGGAACTTTTACGGAGTTAATTGGCACTTATGACCGATGCAGTCATCACTGAGTATGCAGGAACCCGCAGAAACGATAAGATATCCCGCTTCTACCAGTACGGCAGCGGGGGTGTGCGGGTACTTGACGGGAGAAAGAACATAAAAAGACTCTACCGCTTTGATCCGGCATCCGATATGATGACCGAACGCGATCCCACCAGTCCGGACCGGATCCTCAGGCGTTTTGTCTTTGACCGGATGGGGATGCTTGAGGAGAGCTTCACACACGGGAGCCGGCCGCGGACATTCCGTTACGAGCAGGGTGGTCAGCAGATTGTTGTTCGCGAAGGAGGCGAATACGGGCAGGTGGGAAAGACCATAACATTCGAGGGAAATGGAATTGCCGAAACAGGGTGGGGTCGTAATGGCGAGATCGAGCGGGTCTTTGTCTGTGAGGCTGGTAATGACACGATCACTGAACGGGCGGGCGGGTGGTTTGGGAATGTTGAGCGAACCATCATGCTTCAGGGTATCAATGCCTCGCTCTTCCGGGAACCCGAGGCATTTTTGCAGTTCCTGATGTTCACCGAATGGAGTGCCAATGATCGGGAAGAGGTCATACAGGAACAGGTAGCGAAGATCCGGGGTGGGAGTACATCAGGATCCAGCCGGAGCCCGTATGCTTTTACAGGAGAGCGGCATGCTTCTGCGGATACGGGTATGGCAGGCGGACGGGGACCGGCCCCGCGTATGCCCGCACAGCGGCAGGATGCACGATCTGCCCGGACTTCCCGGGGCAATCTGGCGGATGCAGGTATTGATTTCATATCTGACAGTGACACTTCCGGCCATGATACCCCGCCTGGGCGTGTCCCCCCATCCCGGCAGAGCAGCAAGATCTCCTTTGAGGAACGCCTGCATCCCGATCAAGCGGAAGGCCAGCGTTTTTCTGCGGGAAAAAGTGTTGAGATTCCCATTCAGGAACGTTTTGAAAAGGCACGCAGTGAACGGGAGAAACTCTCACTGGGGAAAAGTGTTGAGATCCCGCTTGAGGAACGTTTCGAGAGTGCACGTAAGGAACGGGAGAAACTCTCAAAGGGGAAGAGTGCAGATATCCCGTATAGTGAACGCAAGAGCGGCAGGGATCGCTGATTTTTTTAAAAATGAAGATTGGATGGATGTGCAGGGGGAGAATTCCTGCTGCTTCCTTTGATGGCGGT
>JAURZP010000020.1 GCA_030653335.1 Methanoregula sp.
CACGGTCATTGATCGTTACGGGAATGCCACATTCATTCAACACCCGCATCCCACGTATGCCGGTTGCCCCCATGGCGTCAAGATATTCGGAGGGTTTGAGAATCGAGAGCAGAAGTACGGTAACATCGCGGTTCAGTTCCATCCGCCGGTTGAAAAAGATCGGGGCAGACCCGGGAGGAAACTGTGTCGTATTGTCCTGAACCGGGATAAAAAACCGGGTTTTTCCTTCCGTTGCCTCAATTAACTCCATTGCGAGACAATGATTGCAGCGCGCAAACCTTATACATATTCCTCCACAATTGGTATGAGCAGGGCGAGTGGCTTAGCCCGGACATAGCGTCAGCCTCCTAAGCTGAATGCCGGGGGTTCAAATCCCCCCTCGCCCGCTGATGTCCATTTTTTAGTGCATTTTATTACCCTGACAACAAGATATCTGGTATCAAGATGAGCGCAACAGGTTTTTTTAAAATCACCCGCCCGGCAAATGCGGTAGTATCCGGAATAACGGCGATCATCGCCTACCTGATCGCAACCGGAACTGTAATTCCCTCTGCGGTTCTCCTGCTCGTCATTGTCACCCTGATCACAGCAGCCGGAAATGTGATCAATGATTATTTTGATGCAGACATCGATCGGATCAACCGCCCTTCACGCCCGATACCTTCCGGAACCGTAAGCCCCATAGCCGCACGGGGTTTTGCAGTTACGCTGTTTCTTGCAGGTCTGCTGGCAGCCCTTTTTACCCCCCCGCTCTGCCTGTCCATTGCTCTGATAAATACGTTGATTCTCGTCCTTTATGCAGCAAAGTTAAAGAGCCTGCCGGTGGTAGGCAATGCCGCTGTCGCGTACCTTACTGCCAGCATCTTCCTGTTCGGGGGAGCCTTTGCCGGTGGGAATGCACTTATCCTGATGCTCCCGCTTGCTGTAATTACGTTCCTTGCAACGATGGCAAGGGAACTTTTAAAAGATGCTGAGGATGTGGAGGGTGATGCTGCGGGAGGCGCCGATACCCTTCCTATCCGCATAGGGATCCGGTCCACCTCGTATATTGCTCTGGGATTTGCCCTTTTTGCTGCTGTTGCAAGTGTTGTTCCTTATCTCCGGTGGGGGATGTGGTACCTCATTGGTATTTTCATTGTCGATCTCATCATCATTGCCGCAGCTGTCAGGACGCTGCCCTGTAAAACACCTGAATGCGTGAGGGCGAGCCGATCAACGACCCTCCTCAAGGCGGGCATGTTTGCCGCACTCGTGGTATTTGCACTCTCGGCAGTTTTCCTGTAAAACCATCCGGCTACATATTGGAGACTGTTTTTTTAAGCAACAAGTTTATACCCTGATCATACCTCAATTACCTTGAGGGAGCAATGCCAACACTTTTCCAGCAGGGCAATACTTTTTTTGCAAAAAAGGGTGAGTATTTTGAAGGGAACGTGAAGATTGACGGGGATTTCATTGTCCCTGCCCGCACCCATTTCTGGGGCAGGCTCATCGTCACCGGCACACTTGAACTGGGTCCGCGCTCCAGCGTAGCACTTGACGTCAGCTGCTGGAATGCGATCATCGG
>JAURZP010000021.1 GCA_030653335.1 Methanoregula sp.
CGCCGCATGATCTTGCCGCTGCGGGTCTTTGGCAGCTTATCGACAAACTCGATCTCCTGCGGCACTGCGATGGGACCAAGCGTCATCCGCACGTGATATATCAGATCCTGCTTAAGCTTGTCGCTGGGTGAATTGCCCACGCGGAGGATCACGAATGCCTTGATCGTGTTGCCTTTCAATGCATCAGGTTTGCCGATGACTGCCGATTCTGCCACCGCAGGGTGGGAAACAAGCGCGCTCTCCACTTCTGCTGACCCGATGTTGTGACCGGCGACAATGATGATGTCGTCAGACCTGCCAAGGATCATAATGTATCCGTCTTTGCCCTTGACTGCAAGGTCGCCTGCTGTGTAGCAGTTCGGGATGGTCTCCCAGTATTTCCGGTACCTTTCGTCATCCTTGTACACGGTTCGCAGCATGGAAGGCCACGGCGATTTGATGACAAGGAATCCCCCGGTTCCTGGTTTTACGGATTTACCATTTTTATCAACAACATCTGCTTCAACACCCGGGATCGGTTTGCCGGCAAATCCCGGACGCATGGGTTCGCCCATCATGGAGGTGATCATCTGCATACCGGTCTCGGTCTGCCACCAGGTGTCAAGGATCGGACACCGGTCCTTTCCTATTGTGTGGTAGTACCACTCGAAGGCCTCAGGGTTCAGGGGTTCCCCGACGGAACCGATGATCCGCAGTGAACTCAGGTCGTATTTGTTCGGCCAGCTCTCGCCCATCTTCATGAACATGCGGATTGCAGTCGGGGCAGTGTAGAAGATTGTGATCTTCTGTTCCTCGATGAGGTTCCAGAAGCTGCCTGTGTCCGGATAATCCGGTGTCAGCTCCGAAATGAACACTGTCGCACCGACTGCGAGCGGGCCGTATACTATGTAGCTGTGGCCGGTGATCCAGCCGGGATCAGCAGTACACCAGAAGATATCTTCGTCTTTCAGGTCAAAGACGTACTTACTGGTATAATAGGTTCCCACCATATATCCGCCACAGGTGTGGAGAATTCCCTTCGGTTTTCCTGTCGATCCGCTCGTATACAGGATAAAGAACGGATCCTCTGCGTCCATCACTTCGACAGGGCACTCTGCAGGCACATCCTCCATGATCTCATAATAATCCAGTTCGCGATCAGGCTGGAGTTCAACGGGGGGTTCTTTTCTCCTGAGCACAATTACGTGTTCAACTGTCGGGGCGTCAACGATCGCTTCATCGACAATGGACTTCAACTGTATCGACTTGCCCCGGCGCAGGCTGACATCTGCGGTGATGACCACTTTTGCTCCGGCGTCCTGGATACGCATGTTCAGCGCTGCCGCACCAAAACCGCCAAACACCACGTTGTGAACCGCGCCGATCCGGGCGCAGGCAAGCATCGCGATCACCTGTTCCGGTACAAGCGGCATGTAGATGCAGACGCAGTCGCCTTTCTTTACACCGATTTTTTTCAGGGCGTTTGCAAACCGCATAACCTGCGAAAGGAGCTGCTGGTAGGTGTAGATCTTTTCTGTCCCCTGTTCCCCTCTCCAGATCAATGCTGCCTTGTTGCGCCGCTGGTTTTTCACATGGCGGTCAAGGCAGTTTGCGCTGATATTGAGTTTTGCGTTGGTGAACCACTTTGCATACGGGTAGTTCCATTCCCGAACAGCGTCCCATGGCCGGATCCAGTCGAGCTCATGAGCCATCTTACTCCAGAACGCATCCGGATCTGCAAGGAATTCATCGTATGTTTTCTGGTAGTCACCCATCCAAGAATTTTGTTTGTATTTGGCATCCGGCGTGTAGTAATTCTCATTTTCCACTAATTTGACATCAAATGATTCCTTCATTCTTTTTCCACCTTTTTTGGTTCTGGTTATACCTGATACTTGTAGGAGGTGCCCTGAACCGAAATTTCATCCAATCCAGCCGTCATCCTCGTGTTCAGCGTCGTGAAAACGACCTCTCTTCTACAATTGATACCTTACGGTAAGTACGGTTCAAGTGCACAAGGGTTCGTAGAGGAACCAGATCATTACACAATGCGGAAGTCAAAAAACTCCCCCGATACTTCCACAAGAAGAGAATTACAATGATTCTCTTTTTACTGCACTACTTCCTGATACACTGTCATCTTTCGGATTCATCACCCCGTTGAAATAATCTATCATGATTAATCATTATAATTAAAAAAAGCTTTTGGTTGTAAATATCGCTATGTGGAAAGGCTCAGCAAATCGTGACCTTAAAAGATAACGTTCGTCCTTCATTGCTCCTTTGGTGGAGTACAATGGAATTGACCCCAGAAGAACAGGAACGAAAACAAGTTATCCAGCGATTTATGGAAGGGGAACGCCCGGTCGATATTTATCGGGATATTAATAGATCAAAAACGTGGTTCAAAAAATGGTTAAACCGTTACCAAACAGGACAGAAGAAATGGTACAAATCTCTTCCAAGAGAACCTGCAATCATATACAATAAGACCAATGAGAAACTCGAACAGGTTGTTGTCAAGATCCGGAAATCATTAATGGAAGGGAGTGAAGATTCCGCCAGATACTCTTTTGTTGGGGATGAAGTCATCCAATTTCAAATGGAAGAACTGGGGTATGAACCATCAGCGATTCCATCTCGTTCCACAATTAAACGGATCATCAAACGCCACAAATTGCGAGTAAACAAGAAAGAACGATACAAGAGGGTCAGATCCAAAGGGCGGTACACAATAATCAAGCCCGAATGCATTGACGAGATGCACCAGATCGATTTTGTCGGTCCGAGATATATCAAAGGCTTCGGTCCTATCAATTCGCTCCATCTGAAAGATGTCGTCGGACGTCAGGTTGCTGGGAATCAATACGTTGGAAAGAGCATGAACAACGTAATGGAATTCCTACTGGATTATTGGAAATCTCATCCTATACCCAGATATCTGCAGATTGACAATGGCATGTCTTTTACTGGAGACTATATCCATCCACGATCGATCAGCCGATTTGTAAGATTGTGCCTGTATGTTGGTATCGAAGTCATATTTATCGCTCCGGCCAAACCCTGGATGAATGGCACGATAGAGGCGTTTAACAAGGAATTTGACCGGTTGTTTTGGAGACCGGAAACATTCACCAGCTTGTCTGATATTCAAGCCAAGTCAGCTATCTTCCACGCAAGTCAAAATAAATTTTACAACTGGAAAGGGAAAACGCAAGACCTGAAATCGATATCTCCAAAACGAATGTTGCAATGCGATTTCGAAATAGACTCGGATAACATGCCGTTGGTTTCTGGCAAGATCCATTTCATCAGAGTGCTTGATAGTAAAGGGAGTATCATCGTACTCAACGAGTGTTTTCATGTTGATGAAGAGTATATCGGGGAATACATTTGGGTGACAATTGATACCAGGGAACAATCACTCGTCATATCTTACAATGATGAAGAGATGGTTGTGCGTAAGATACAAAGATTCGATTATGGGATTGATGAAAAGGTGTACGATTTGGATGATAACATTTTTTTATCAAGAATAATTCAAAGGGGTACCAATGGGTTGAGCTTTTTTGGGGGGACGATGCGATGAGCTCTTCCAATTATCTGAAATAACTTTCTGTTATCAGACATTACGTAATCGCGGTCATAATGAGTTTTGATTCATCAGCGGTTGGTTCGATCATGAGGTGTGAAGTGCAGGATTATTCAATTATCGTCAACGCATCAGAATCCGTTCATTATACTCGTTAATTTCTCTGGATTTTTCCCAATGCCTCGGCTGCTTTCCCCCGCGTTATTTCATC
>JAURZP010000030.1 GCA_030653335.1 Methanoregula sp.
CACGCTGAAATCCTATCACGACGAGAGGGTGACCAATGGAATTGAATTGTCCCGCACACTGAAATCCTATCACGATGGGATCACCCAGGATGTAGAGCAACTGCTGGATGTGTTCGAAAAGGAGCGCATCCCGGTCCAGGAAGATCTGGCAGAAGCACACGCAATCTGGCAGAGCCATGTGTCGGGCGGGCATGTACACACAAAAGCCCCAAAACGTACAGAGGCAAAGCCAGCAGAAGCAACGAAGACTCCAGAAGTGACACAGACTCCTGAAGAGAAGGCCGCTGCAGCACTCAAAGTAAAAATCCTCAAAGCGATCAAAGCCTCTCCGGAAGGGATCACCCTTGCAAAAGCGGGAAAGAAGGTCGGCGTTGAATGGAGAAGGCTCATCAGACCCGCAAAAGAACTCCTGGAAGAGGGCATGATCACCAAGAAGGAGACGCAGTATTTCCTGAGCTGAATGGTACTAAGGGAGAACTTTTTTTTGGTTTAACAAAAACTAAAAAAAACCCTGATAAACCATGCCAGTTCAGAAAAGCCAAGATGAAAAATCGGCTTGCCGACTTTCATGCCAACCACTGATGTGCCGATGACCATTCAACATACGGACAAGAAAATGGCCGTTTTCATATAAAAAAGAGGGTTCAACCGGCAGGTCATACCAGCAGGAGAGCATATTATGGATCTTGTAACAGTCATCAATACACTGCCCCAGGAGGGGTTTGTGGAATCGGAGTACGTCAGAAACATCACCGAACGGGGAGTGCGGTACCTTAGCAAAGGTATTCCCTTACATCTTTGCGGACCGACCGGATGTGGCAAGACAACCCTTGCCCTGCACATTGCCTACCTTCGCGGAAGACCGGTCATCCTCATCAATGGCGATGAGGAGTTCACCACCACCTCCTTTGTCGGGGGGGAATATGGCTATCGAAAGAAAAAAGTGATAGACCGGTTCGTCTCCCGGGTCTACAAATCTGATGAATCAATGTCAAAGACCTGGATGGACGATCGGCTTACTACGGCTTGCAAAAACGGCTTCACCC
>JAURZP010000032.1 GCA_030653335.1 Methanoregula sp.
ATTGCCGGAAATATGTAACAAAATCCCCAAATTCCGACCATAACTGATTTGTGGAATAACCCGGAGTAGACATTCGCTCCGCTCCAAGAGTCTCATTGACTTCGCCAGTCACATCAAATGAGCGGTATACATGGGGATAGCCCTCTGCACCAAGGAAGGAGGGGATGTCTGTTACAACCTGGAAATGGAGGTGCGGAATATCAGAGTTTCCGCTGTTGCCCATCAGGCCAATCACCTCACCCTCTTTAACAATATCTCCGGTCTTTACCCGGACTGACCCGTTGACCATGTGGGCATAGCAGGCATATTTCTTATTCCCGATATCGAGGATAACGTAATTTCCGGCCGCATTTGCCAACGGGGTACCCGCCGCTGAGTAGATCGTTTCAAAATCTGCGAGGCCATCGTAGGCATCCACAACCGTCCCGTTTGCAACTGCCAGGATCTCCTTTCCAAACCCAGGATAATTTCTTGCAAGGGTTGCATTGCCGGCCGCTGCCTTCCCGCTCACCGGATCTAAGTAGACCCAGTCCTGTGCGTACCGCTGGGGAACACGGGTCACCCCGTTCATGGTGATCTGGGCAAGGAAATGGTGGGTCAGGGAGGATGTGGTCTCCATGGCCAGCCAGCCAGGACCATGCATCGGCGAACCTACAACCACAGGTACCAAATCTTTCTTTACGGCAACTTTTCCGCCGGTAATGGTTACCGGTGACAGACCGGCAGCGGTCCTGTTCAGGGTGAGCCGGTGGGAAAGGCGGTCTGGCACAGCATCGGGGCTGACCACAAACCAGAGCGATACACGGGGCAGGGAGAGTTTTCCAGTACCGTCCCGAAGCTCGGATGCCGTGGGCGGTGGGACAGATGCCGGGTGATACAGGGCAGATAGCAGTTCGCCTTCTGCGGTATAGAGGATCTTTCCGGTAGCCGGGTTGAGGACTTCTACCTTTTCTACAACCGGTACCTGACCTTTTGCCGGCACCAGTTCAAGTTCATACGCAAGGTTGATCCCGTTCTGGCTGGGGACCGGTACCGGCGCAAAAGGAACAGATATATTCAGGAGTGGCATCGCAGGCGCTATATGCTGCTCAGCTGCCGGTTGCGTGCATCCGGCACCGAGTACTGCGAGAATCGTAATAACTGTAATCAGGAACTTTGCAATCGCTGACATGGTGATGACATCCGGATGTTGGTTTACCGGAAAATAAAATGATGGATATGGAATCCGGAGGTTAGTGTACCAAAAAATAAAATGATGGATCTGGAATCCGGATGCCAAATAATATCAGGAAGCACTCAGCCCCGTAAGAACGGGCCGATCTCTTTTGAATCAAATCCGGTGACTGCCGCCAACGTGCTGTTCCTGAAGGTGAGATAACCGGTCTGGTCGTCCGGGTTCGGGAACGAGAAGTACCAGTTATTCTCCGTCACGTGCATGAGTGTGCCCGGGTACTTGTTCGGGCCAAGCTGGAATGTCATGTTCATGGCATCTGCACCTTCGCTCACGAGCATCGTACCGTACAGGTCGTTCCTGTAAGATCCCGCAATGGCTAAAGGAGCGATTGTTGCAGGCTTTGCATCTGCGGGCCGTTCTACGGATTTGATGAGCGAGTTCCACCCTGCCTGGTTGACCTTCTCCCGGGCCTGCAGGTCTATGCCGCTCTTCCCGATGTACCGCTCGAGGAACTCGTCCCGGATCGCTTCGGGAAAGACCGTCAGCTGCTTGTTTGCGATGACAACAAGACCGGTCTTCTTTCCGGGGATGAGGATCACGATTGAACGGACACCGTCAAGCGCCCCGTTCTTCTCGATCACCCGCTCGGAAAGGAAATGGTACGAGTCGCAGCCGAGGCCGACAGCCCCGTTTAAGTCGTTTAAGGGCCCGCTGTGCGGAGCGACAAGGCTTGCGGCGTGAATCTCCTGTACAGTTTTTAAGGTGAGGATCTGCTTGCCGTCAATCGAACCATCGTTTAACATCATCCGCAACCACTGCGTCATGTCCCGGCCTGTGGAGACCACCTGCCCGGCAGCAGGGAAACCTGCCTCTTCGAGCGGAATGGTATGGACATCTCCTGCGGTGCCGGCATGGCCGGAGACACGGTTGTCATCGAGGTACATGGTCTCCGGGTGAGCTCCGGACCGCGTCATACCGAGCGGCTTTATGATCCGGGCATCGGTTAAGTCCTCCCAGCTCCGGTTGTCTGCTTTTGCTGCGGCTTCCCCGGCAATGAAGAAACCCGCATTCGAGTAAATGTACTTCTCCCGGAAACTGGTACCGGGTTCTAAGTAGCGCATCCGTTCCAGCATATCGCTGTTCGTATAACCGAGCCTGCCCAGCAGGTCTCCATCAAAGTGCCGGAATCCCGTGCGGTGGGCGAGCAGGTCACGCAGCGTTGCATGCTGACCTGCGTAACTGTCTTTTAAGGTAAAGCCCGGCAGGTACGTGACAACCGGTGTGTCCCAGCTCAGTTTTCCTTCATCAACTAGGGTACCGATCGCACCACCGGTGAGATACTTGGACACTGATGCGATCTGGAAGCGGGTGTCGGGATCAACCTTTTGCGGTTTTCCCAGTTCCCGGACGCCAAAACCTTTCAGGTACACAACAGTGTCGTTCTCGACAATCCCGATAATGGCACCCGGTACTTCATATTCAGACATTTTCTGGGTAACAAAATCATCAAAGCCGTCAAGTTTTCCGGTTGTCTTCTGGCTCGTGCTGGTACAGCCGGCAATAAAGACCAGGCCGGCCACAAGAAAAACTACAAGGATAAAGAATGGGTATCGCAGGGCGGGATATTTCATGAAAGGGAATTAAAATTTTATCATAAAAAACATTGCCATATGCTGCCCGGCAGATTCCGATTAAAAAAAAGTAAAAAATATTGTGTACCTGCTAACCTGTTTTTACGGATGGAGTAATATTGATATCGAGTATCCGGCCCTGCTCTCGCGTGTAATCCGGCGATGTGACATTCATCCCGCATTCTTGTTTCCCGTTTTTGCAAACCGGATCCAAAGGTCCACAACATTGGCAGCCACTGCCGGATCTGCGGGAACCGGAACTCCGGATAACAGCAAGTTTCGCTGCCATAATCGCGTGATTACTGGAAATCAGTTGTAATAAAAAGTCTGTATCGTTATTACAGTACTGTCGGAATCCTTAACCGGTAAACCATAGATTAATGTGTTCAAAGATTCTTAATCTCGATAATTATCCGGGGTACGCACGAAAAAACTTGCGGCAGAATCCATGAACAGGATGAAAAACCTGAAGTTTGCACGATTGCCTCTTTACACCGTGAGTGGTGTAATCATTATTTTTGTGCTTTTCAGCGGGTGCCTTGACAGTCCAGCGAACAGCTATTCCGGGAGCAGCGGAACGGGTTCTGGTTCATGCAGCTCCGGTTATGCCAGATATACTACAAGTCAGGGATATTGCTGTCCGACAGGGTATCCGTATTATTATGAGGGTAAATGCCACCAGTGTTCGGAAGGGTATAATAAATACAGCACGAGCGCCGGTTACTGCTGCCCGTCAGGTTACACTCATTATTATGATGGTAAATGTCACCAGTGTTCTTCTGGATATTACAAATACGACACGAGCGCCGGTTACTGCTGCCCGTCAGGGTACCCGTATTACTATAACGGGAAATGCCATTCGCAGTCCTCGGGTTCTAACACCGTGGTCGTATACAATGTTCCGGTGGATGGCCGTACCGGCTGCCCGGCCCAGAAGAACCTGCAGTGTTCCGGATGGATAGCCGCAGGCAGCTGCCAGATACAGTCATGCACCTGCTACTATAGCGGCCTTCACGGCGACACCACCGCCGCATATTATCACACATCGGATGGTGCGTACTTCCGGTGCAGTGGTGCCGGTCAGACCCTGAGCTGCATTGCCGCGGCACAGGCAGCTGCACAGCATTGCATGTAATCTTTGACTCCATGAAAAATGTGAAGCCTTATCGGACCAATCCTATTCAATTAAAATAAAAAATCCCCGCACGATCATTTCGGTCCCCGGTTTAAAAAAAAAAGATGCCGGATAATAGAATATACCATTCATGTCCCGTACGCATGTTCATGTCAATCTGAAACATCTTTCTTCATTGTATCATCGGCTGACATGATTTTTTCAATGGCTTTACACAGTGTTTCTGTATCTGTTTGTATATTTCCTACAATGCGAACCGTATGATCAGCCTTTTTACAATATTTTATAAGCCACTTGTAATAATCATAGAAGCTATCTTTTATCCGTTTTTCAGACTTTTCTTCCTGGGTTATTTTTCGTTCCCCCAACCACATATCCTGTCGCATATAAACTTCTAATGGTTTTCCCTGCAAATGAATTGTTATTGCGTTTTGTTTAACGATAGCCCAAAAAAATTTCTGACTTAAAACCCGGGCTGATGCAGCAAAAATGGTGTGATCTTTATTAAGGATCTGCTTTTGAAAAAATAATATTAATTTATGGTCGAGTCCAGTGTCTCCGTATCGTTTTACCAGACCATCAATATCAGTTTCTTCTGCAGCCTCAAGACTCAGGTCCATATCCATAAATGACATCTTCAGCGTTTCAGCGGCAAATCCCCCCAAAGTAGTTTTACCCACACCGGCAACTCCTACAAGAACGAAATTCATTTTTAAATTTTCTGGATTGCGCAGCAATGTCTTACGCATGTTATCAGTCCCCAAATCCGATGATACAATATAGGTACACGCGTGATTTCGTATAATGGTTAAGTGTCCGGAGTTTTAAAAAAAGACGCGAAAGATCGTGGATGAATTACTAAAAACAGGCAAAAAAGCCCGAATCCTTTTGAGAGATGATGTGGGGTTCCTGGTTACCCTCACTCGCAATCTGACAATTCCTCATCGAACATTGGGCAATATAGCTCTTTTTCACTAACGCACCGGGTAGGGCAGATTTCACAAAAACTGAGTTGTTGATCCCATGCTTTTAAAATTGCGTCCAGCATTTTATTTTTCAGTTTATCACCGATATCCGGGAAGTACAATTCTATCATTTCCGGAGAAATATATATCATATCGATCTCCCCTGCGATTTTTTGTAAAATAATATTCTGCATGTTCTTTGAGAAAAAAATTGAGAACAAAGCGAGATCTTTGTCACCAATCTGATCACTTCTCAATAAATTCCCCGTGTCTTTTTTAATCTGGTCAAAGACGGTCATGGATAATTCATAACTAAACCAGTTAAATTTTATTTTTTCTTTTTTACTGGAATAAAATGAGGTTGGTTTTATCATGCTCAGCCCGGATGTGCCTTCTTTTGTTTTCATTGGAATCAACGTTATTATTTGATTATCGTTTTAAAAAAATATATCTGACCCCGTTTCATATGCCGTAATCATCACTTACCAGATCTTTGAAGATGACCCGTTTAACCGGGATAAACAAACGGTAAAATAGATTGCATGGAAAGTCGTTCCCCGGATTATTCCTTTTCTCGTTGCCATCATCCCATCTGAGGATGAGGTGTAACATCGCAGAGATCTGCTATTTAGTGCAGGCTTAGTTTGCGATTTTTCAACTGCAAATACCATCTACCTTTTCTCTCCTGACCTTTATCTCTGAAAAACCCATCCTCTCAAGAAGGAGTCTGGTTTTGATATTTCGCACATATCCTTGTTTTGCCTGCTGGAGCGGCAATTCCGGTGCGATCATCTGTACCGAATGCGTGCCGGTCATTGCTGCCCGGATCCAGCGGCTGCGGGTCCACGAGGGTTTGAAGATCATGCGTTGCTCGGCAGGTGTCACACTTTTGCCGTTCATATACGCGTTGAGCGCGATATGCCAACTCTGAAAATCCATAAAGATGCCGTCTATTTTTTCAAATGAGAAGAGGGCAAGGTTTGGAAAGTCTCCTTTTTTCCGGTAGATCTTATTGTATATTCCATTGACAAATTCACCGCCAGTCCTCACCCTCCAGTTATCTTGATACCCGGTCATGGATATCACAGCATCGCACGCTCCGGCCGCATAAAAAAAAGGAAAGTACCCGACAACATCCTCTACCCACTCGTACGCGGGTATAAAGTCCGTATATGAGAATTTCCGGTCGGACTTAAGAGTACCAAACCTTACGGTATTTACCGGAATACAGTGATGAAAGAGAAGTTCTTCTGGCGAGTTATTGCCAATGGAGTTTATTGCAACTTCACCATAACCGGATAGTGATTTTTCTTATGACTGTTTTTTGGTTGGAGCACGTGCAATCTTCAGAAGAAAGACCGTATTGACAGAGTTTATGATGTAAACGATCGGTCACCCATTGTTCATGCTGCATAATCTTAATCGTGCAATGCGGACAATCAGGCGCATCTCTTTGCAGTTAAAAATCTGACATAAAAACCCATTTTCATAAGATCATTTAATAAATTTTTGCGTCTCACAAATTGATGTAATGAAAAATTGTCCCGATTGCGGCAGAGAACTACCCTCTCCTGATAGTGAATGTCCGTCCAATAAAAAAGTGATAAAAAACCCTTTTACAATTCATCGGTTTTTATGGGACAATTTTCGTTTTTTTACTATGATTGGTATCACCGCAACCATGATATCCCTTATACCTAATATGGGATCACGGATTCTTGGAGCGTACTGGATAACCGAAACAGATACTTTCCTTCCCTTTTTCCTTTCAGTCATCATTTTTTTTGGAGCAATGTTTCTGACAATCTGTTTTTTAATTATATTCAGCCGGATAATCCACGAGAGGGATTCTGAGAAGATTTGGAAAACTATAACTCCTGAAAATAAAACGCTCATCTCCTTTTATGAGGGTGATTCCCAGCGCTTCATCCTGCTCTTATGCTTAGTGCCGATGTGGGTAGGCTTACTGCTTTTTTTCATCCTGTTAATGCCATTAATTCCGAATAAATATTCATGGCTGTTTGCAGCAATTATCGGACTTACCTGTATTCCGCTTGCCTTTTATTCCTTTGTAGGCTGGAATATCGGGAAAAGATTACCCAAAATAATACCGGGAACGGAAAAATTCCCACGATTGAGTGTCGTTGTTTTTACGATTCTTGTGATAGGATTTTTAATTTTAATTCCCTTTGCAATACCACATTTTTTTAATAATGCAGATACGTTTTCAGAAAATATTATCATAAGACCGGATCAGCAGTATTTCTCTCCCTCTATCTCATCAGCAAAAGGATTGCGGTTAGAGATCACGAATTTGTCCGGACGTGAATTACTGGCAAGCAGGCATACGTGGTCTGCAAATTATGGATATTTCGTCCGGATCATTCCATCAACTTCTGAAGTAACAATAAAAGGAAACCCCGTGTATGACGATAATGCAAGGGATATCTACTGGACTTACTCAGAAAAAGATCCTGGACAGAATAAGAAACCTGTGAAAATCAACCTGCAACTCTATACGTTAGAGGGAAATAAAGAGATTGCAAATTCATCATTATACCTGACATGGTACAACAATGACATTGCATATGTCAACACATCGTTTGGCACATTGCAATAATTTTTTTGTGGGTTAAACGGAACAAATCAGCAACCATCTCTTGTCTGTGAACGATGAGAGAATATATTTATTT
>JAURZP010000050.1 GCA_030653335.1 Methanoregula sp.
ATCGCATGTGGTGCACTTATGAGAAAAAAATAAGTGTATCCCTCCCAATTTTCTATTACATACTACGTGGAGTTGTGGTGCATGAGCGGAGAGTATGAACGGGCATTTTATGAAGCAGTAACAAATCCGGAAAAATTCTGGGGAGCTGCGGCAACAAAGGTCCAGTGGTACCGGCATTATGATCAGGTACTCACGAGTGACAAGCCTCCATTTTACCGGTGGTTTAAAGGGGGCATGGTCAATTCGTGTTACAATGCCCTTGACTATCATGTTGAGCAGGGATTAAAAGATCGCATCGCATTGATCTACGACAGCCCGGTAACAAAAACCGTTAAAAAATTTACCTACGGTGAGCTCCGGGATCTTGTGGCCCGCTGTGCAGGGGGTTTACAGGAGCTCGGAGTTTCAAAAGGAGACAGGGTTGTGATCTATATGCCTATGATTCCTGAGGCCGTGATCGCAATGCTGGCATGCGCCCGGATTGGGGCGATCCACTCTGTGGTCTTTGGGGGGTTTGCCTCCCGCGAGCTTGCCACCCGGATCGAGGATGCAAAACCCCGTGTCATCGTGTCTGCCTCGTGTGGCATTGAAGTCAGTCGCATCATACCCTACAAGCCCCTGCTCGATGCGGCACTCGCCCAGTGCTCCCACACACCCTCAAAATGCATCGTGGTTCAGCGCAAAGAAGCGCCAGTTGATCTTGTTCAGGACAGAGATCTGTCATGGGAGACTCTTCTGGAGTCAGAACCAGTTGCCTGTGTGCCCGTGAGTTCAACAGATCCGCTCTACCTGCTCTATACATCGGGCACCACCGGAAAACCCAAAGGAGTGCTGAGAGATAACGGGGGGCACCTGGTCGCACTTACGTGGAGCATGGAGAACATTTACGGTGTTAAGCCCGGGGAAGTGTACTGGGCGGCTTCAGATATTGGCTGGGTGGTCGGCCACTCCTATATTGTATACGGGCCGCTGTTTTACGGCTGTACTACAATCCTTTACGAAGGAAAATCTGTAGGTACACCGGATCCCGGAGCCTTCTGGCGCGTCATTGCCGAACATGGTGTATCGGTGCTGTTTTGTGCACCAACGGCTTTTCGCGCGATAAGAAAGGAAGACCCCCACGGGGATTACATAAAAAAGTACGATCTCTCAGGGTTCAGGATGTTGTTTCTGGCCGGTGAACGGTGTGATCCCGATACGCTGCTCTGGGCAAGGGCACAACTTGGAGTACCGGTCATTGATCACTGGTGGCAGACCGAGACCGGCTGGGCGATCGGTGCGAACTGTGCCGGTCTTGAGATGCTCCCCGTTAAACCCGGTTCATGCACGAAACCTGTCCCCGGCTATAACATTTCCGTTCTCGATGCTTCTGGCAGAGATGCACCGGTTGGAGAGACCGGAAATGTTGTGGTAAAAATGCCGCTTCCCCCCGGTTGTTTCACTACGCTCTGGAACAATGATTCGGATTTTGTCAAGACCTATTTCTCTGCATATCCCGGGTATTACCTGACATCGGATGCCGGCTTCATAGATGATGACGGGTATCTCTGGATCATGGGACGCACTGATGATATCATCAATGTTGCCGGGCACCGCCTCTCTACCGGAGCAATGGAAGAGGTGCTGGCATCGCACCCTGATGTTGCTGAGTGTGCAGTCTCTGCAGTCCATGATCCGATCAAGGGTGAAGTGCCGCTGGGTTTTGTTGTCTTAAAGGCTGGTGCAGACCGGACGCAGGAGAAAATCGAACCGGAACTCATTTTACTTGTGCGGCAGAAGATCGGCCCTATCGCATCTTTTAAAACAGCAGCAGTTGTAAAACGTCTCCCAAAGACCCGGTCTGGGAAGATCCTGCGGGGTACGATAAAAAAGATTGCCGATGGCGTTCCTTACACGATACCGGCTACCATCGATGATCCCCTTATACTGGATGAGATCGCAGAGATTCTTAAAAAAATGGGTTACCCGAGATTATGAAAGTGCACAGTATCCCTGACATAGATGTAGCGATCGAAGGAAAAAAGGCGATTTACTTCCCTAAAAATTTCTCTATACCGGCTTTTAGCTCAATGATGGAGACTGGTTTTTGGAGTACACCAAGTTTCGGATCATTCAGCTCGCCGACCTTCTCTCCGACTGATGGCGACGCTGTGAACAAGAGCACGGGAATATCCTGCATACCATATTCCCCACGAAGTTTTTCTAAAAATTCCCATCCGTTTATAGGAGTCATCATGATGTCGAGCAGGATAAGCGAAGGCTGTTCTGCTTTTAACCGGTTGAATGCATCGGACACATCAGGGACGAGGATTGGTTCATAGCCAATCCGCCGGAGTAGGATCTCCATCATATCCAATATGGGAAGATCATCTTCAATGAGCATAATTTTATGAGGCATTTTTTATCTCCTTGGGAATGTGAATGGTAAATGTACTACCGGTGTTTACTGTACTGTCCACCGAAATATCTCCGCTGTGCATCTGAACAACCTTTTTTGCTATAGAAAGTGACAATCCGATCCTGTCATACCGGCGGGACAATTTTGATGCATCTGCAAGCTGGAAGGGTTCAAAGATTGATGCGAACACACTCTTTTCAATACCTATACCGTTATCCTGCAGGGAAATGTGATGTTGTGGGTCGTTATTTTCTGAACGATAAAAAATTTTGATTATACGCGGGGGTTTGGAATAGTTCACCGCATTTGAGAGCAGGGAGTCAATCACGCTGTAGATGCGGTCCTTGTCGGCAGTTATTAGTACTGATTCCGGAATATCGATGGTCACTTCTGCTTTTGAGAAGTAACCGCTCGTGTCAAGCACGCTTTTTACCAGTGATTCCAGCTTGAAGGTAGAATAACTCAACTGAAGTTTACCGCTTTCAAGTACAGAAAGTTCGAGCATCTGGTTGATGATCTGGCGCTCGCGCTCAACACTGGTAAGGCAGCGTTCGAGGATTTTTTTTGTTTCTTCAACTATGCCAAATCCCTCTGGATCAGAAATAAGTAAATTGAGATAACCCAGAATCGGCTGAAGGGGCGTGCGAAGTTCATGGGCAACTGTGATGATGATACCGCGTCTCCGCTCGTTATCCTCCTTTATTTTATCAGAAAGGCGCTGCTTTTCCGAGATGTCGATGATATTTATCATAGTTGCCGGTTTTTCAAGATGAAGGATTGAATTTGCAGTGATTGACCCCATCCGCATTCCACCGCTTTTTGTCACAAACCGGATATCTGTCTCGTCATGGCTATCGGTTTTGTCAGACCCGTTTTTTACAAATGCGATAAATTTATTCCGGTCATATGGATCGACAAAATCCTCCAGAGATTTTCCGATAAGTTCAGGTTTGCTGTATTCTGAAAAAATTGTAAACGACGGGTTGGAAAACTTAATGACACCTCCCTGTATCAAAAGAATGCCATTGGGGGAGTTTTCTGTCAACTGACGATATTTCGTCATATTGTCGTTGTTTATTTTCTCGGCCATTTTCCTGCCATTGATATTTACAGCAGTGCAACTGATGGTGGCTTTGTCAATAATATTCCACGAGAGATTTACCCAGCAGCCGGATCCGGATTTGGTTGTAAGCCGGGTCTCAAAATTTTCGGTGGCATCATTTTTAGAGATCCTTTCAAGGAATCTCTTTTTCTCCATGGGTGTT
>JAURZP010000060.1 GCA_030653335.1 Methanoregula sp.
ATGTTGCTCCACTCTGTCGGGTCATTCACTGGCTCAGTGAGTGTGGTTACACTGATCTCCTGAGGAGGAACGCTCGTAGTGCTTTGTTGAACTATGGGAAGAAGCGTCCCGCAAAATTCACAAACTACTGGAGTCCCTGTAAAAGAATCCCCGCACATTGGGCATATTTTTTTGTCTGGTGAAGGAAGTTTGGATGGCACATTAATCAATTGATTGAGATTATCATCCGCAATGAGAATAAATATACCTCTTTCTCACATGATTAAAACGAATAAAAACACATCCCGGTAAAATCCCCCGCATTAAAAACCAGTGACCTCCATTGGGGGAATAGTAATGTTGCATAAGCCGCCGGAGGGAATTGAACCCTCGACCTGCTGATTACGAATCAGCCGCTATGCCGCTAAGCCACGGCGGCGCAATATCTCATAATGTCAACGGTTACGCTAATAAAATATGTGTTTGTGGGGAATGGTTCAGGAATACCCGCGAAGGGTGGTAACCGTACCGTCTCCCTGCGGTTCTTTGGGTGCATTCACAGTGCCGAACTTCCCTTCATAATCTGCCATGGTTTTTGTGAGCACCGCGAGCAGGTTCTTGGCATGGGTGGGGGTGATCGAGACGATCGCCTTTGCCCGCGCCTGGTTCACCTGCGGTAACTGGTGGAGGAAGAGGAACGTGAACTCGTCTTCCTTGTATGCGATCTGGATCATGTTGCTGTACACGGGGTCGAGTGTCTGCGGGATATTGACTGAGATTTCCTGTCCTGTCATGATGATCAGTTACGCCTTTTACTGCTATCAAACATTGGTTTTAAAAATAAAATAAAATCCAGCCGGGACATTTTAAAAATAATCGTGCATTTTTTAGTGAACGGTGAAAAAAAATTCAAAAAGGTTAACCCGCCCGGTCCCCCACGTTTACTAAAAAGAGGAACCCTCCTGACAGCGCAAAAAGAACATGTCACGGTCTCAGATCTCGTGCGGGTGCATGCGTGCCCGGTCCGGTTTTATTACGAACGCAAAGAACCAGTCTCCGAATCCGAACGGTACGCGATCTGCAAGCAACTCTCGTACCATCTTGGAACAACCCTTGATGCAGAGTTGATCTGGCAGGAGACAATCGCAGTCTCTCCGGCAATCGATCCGGCGCTGAAGGATTTTTTGGCACTCTGCATCACTGCCTGCAACAAAGGTGAATGGAAACCTGCCGTCCAGACCGATGTGAAGGTGTTCTCGGATAAGCTGGGAATTGTCGGCATGATCGACCGCATAGCTGCTGATGGCACGTTCTCTATTGTTCGCGCTGCAGGAGCAATGCCGTTTGGTACCTATGCAGCGGACAGGCTACGGATCTCCTGCATTGCATTCTGCTTAGAGGAGATGACCGGATCAGAAGTAAAGGGGGGATGTGTGGAATATATTCCGGACGGTGTCTCGCGCATGCACGAGGTCCAGCCCCGGGACCGGCGGCAGGTAATTGCCACACTGCACAAGTACAAATCCATAAAGAACGGCGATATGCCCCGGCACCCGTTAAACGCTCCATGCAACCGGTGCAAGTACAGGGAGAAATGCGAGAGCAGTGTCGGGAAGCGGTTGTCGGAGCTGCTATAGGGACAAGAACCTTTTTGCCTTTTGGCGTTCATCTCACAAATGTGGATATTTATATTCTGAGACATGGAAAAGCAGAGAAACGATCCTCGGCCGCCCATGGTGATGCCGGACGGGTGCTCACCGGCGAGGGACGCACGGAGATCTTAGGTGTTGCCGAGTTTTTAGCATCGCGCGATGTGGTATTCGGGTGCGTGGCAACAAGCCCGTACGTGCGGTCACTCGAAACCGCCCAGATCGTAACAAAAGCGCTCGGTAACCGGGGTCTTCTCATCCAGTGGGACGAGCTGACACCGGGTGCCGGTATCGAAGCACTCGAATCGCGCATAACCAGCAGGAACGAAGATGAATCCCTGCTTCTCATTGGGCACGAACCCCTCCTTGGCATGTTCACCGGTTACATGATCTCAGGTGGAGGCAATGCGTCAATCGCATTGGGAAAAGGCGGACTTGCAAAAATCCGAAATGCCCGGCTTGATCCGGTAAGTGGCGAACTGCAATGGCTGCTGACCGCGCGACAGATCCTGAGTATGAAGTAAAGCCGGGTTATTCATTATTTTAAACAGGGGGCGGGGTACCCGATTTCCTTTGCAGCCCGGTTTTTGTATAAATATGACAAATCCCGGTTATTTCCGCTCCTTCCCGCAAGCCGAACAGCGTCTGTGGTGCACATCGATCGTTCCCCCGCAGGTTGTGCAGGTCCAGCGCTCCCGTTCGGTTTTAACGAACTCACGAATGCCATTTTTCCGGATTGCTTCAAGGTTCTCAAGCATGCTCATGCCATATTTATTCCTGTACCGCTTGTCAAGATGACTGAGCTGCTTACAAGGATATTCACCGCAGCTGGGGGAACAGAATTTGCCCCGCACTTTTTCGCAGGCAGAAATCGTACAGTTTATGTGACATTTACGGTCCGGGTTACGACACCCCCCGCACCGGTTCTTCTCCCGGAGAAATGCCATGCAGATCGCGCAGTTCATACCGCAGGGGGCAATCAGGGTTGTCTTGAAGGGATTTTTCATCGCCATAAATGTGGTTACGCTACGGTCCTGCTAAAATCTGTTGGATTGTATCGCGGGGGGATTCGTGCCTCCCAAAATACGATAAACGCCGCCGCCCCTGACGGGGCACCCCCGCGGCGGTTTAGTGACACAAAACTAAAACCACCTTGCCCCGCCGTGCCTCGGAGAGGCCCTGAGGTGGGGAAACATCGTAATTCTAAATTTTTACCCACAAGAAACTGCGAAGGACCGTACCGGAAAAAACCAGGTCTCACAACCCAAGCAGCGTCTTAGAAATAATATACTCGCCCCGGGCCTCGCGTGTCGTCCCGACAACCAGCCAGCGCTCGTTCCCGTGCTGCTCGCAGACCCCGCACGCTTCAATGGTCTCTCCTGCAAGTGCCTGACCGCTGTAGGTATGCGTAAACGAGAGCACCCGGCTCACCGATTCGTGCTCAATTTCATAGATGGCCGGGTTGTCAAACGAGAGTGACGCATCAACAACTTTTGCTTCTATTGTCTGCTTTCCGATCACGGTACCTTTCATGGGATGGGCACTTTTCAGTTCATCGTACGATCTGGTATAGAGGATATCAAAATACGTCCCTTCGATCTGTCCCCGGTTCCACTTGCGCTGTTCGTGGAGTACGAACTCTTCATAAGAAATCTCCGGTTTGCGCTTGTCGTAGACCTTCTTCCACATCTTTAAAGAGAGTCCTTCGATTATCCCTTCAAGGATTCCCTGACGGACCAATGCCTGCGCAGTAAACCAGTGCCGCCCGTACACCACCATGTCGATATCGGAGGTCTCATTTTCAAGCCCGCAGAGAAGTGAGCCAGTGCATCCGATTGTACCGGAAGGAAGCGAGAGGAGATCGATAAGTTTCTGCACCCGTGGGTGCTTTAGGGCAATATGCGGCAGTTCCAGATCCGGTTTCAGCACCCGCTTCACATCGTTAAAGGGAATGCGCTGGAGAAGAGCGGCATACTGTGGCTTGTGCCGGGCGATGAACGCATAAGCGTCTTCAAAATCGTATTTTTTAAAACGGGTGCCGGAAGCGTGCACACGCTCACCGTCAGCATCCGGGACATACCTGAGTACACAGCCGATCTTATCCGCATTGTCATACGTGGAGACGGCATAAATCCAGCCATCCTCATCTTCAATAAAATCGCGTAACCGGATGGGTTTCATAAAAGGGCAGTCTCACAGGTTTACGAGGAATCTTGCGATCTTGTCAACCTCAGCACCTGCTCGAAGGATCGTGCGTGCGGGAAGATCTACAACCGTGCTGGGGGTGCCGGGTAGTCTTCCGCCATCGAGCAGGAAATCGTAGCGCACCGTGCATTCATCAGGAACCTGTGGGTCTTTTGCCCCATGGAGGTTTGCGCTCGTTGCAGTGATGGGAGAATCGAACCGCTCGATCAGCTGCTGTGCGAGCGGGTGTGCCGGAAGGCGGATGCCAATCATTCCCGTTCCGCCAGTCAGGATTTCGGGAACGCTGTTTCTTGCAACAAGCACAATCGTAACCGGGCCTGGAAGAAACGTCTGGATGAAAGTTTCCATCCACGGCTCAACATGAGCCACTGCAGCGAGCATATCAAAATCTGCAACCGCAATCGATACCGGCATACCGAGCGGGCGGTGTTTTGCCTCGTAGATCTTAAAGATCGCTTCATCAGAGAAGGCATCGGCTCCAAGCCCGTA
>JAURZP010000067.1 GCA_030653335.1 Methanoregula sp.
TCGATGGAATCAGGCGCTTAAGAATCAGTTCCGGAACCTGTTTTGAGGTCTTGATCGTCAGGTCAAAGAGGGCATTTTTCCCAGAAGCCCCGAGATACTTTAAAGTGATCTGGAAATCCGTATCAATCAGGGGAAGACCCAGTACAGAGATCCGGGCAAAGTGCGGACGTATAACCCGTTCCTCGCCAACCGCCAGTTTTTCCTTCTTACCGTCAACAGATGTGTCCACGCTGTCACCCATGACCATAACAATGATCTTACTGTTCCCAATCGTTACCAGTTCCCCGTCAGGAAGCGCGACCCGGTAGCTTGTGCTGTAAGGAAAGGAAGTTCCGGTCTGTGAGTCGATTACAGCAACGGTCAGAGTAACTACGGCAATGACGCATACGATAGCGATCAGGCCCAGGACCCCCAGCAGGACTTTTGTCATGGTGCTAAAACCCTTGTTGCTATCTTGCTCAGCATGTGCAGGAAAATTCGGCATGATTCTCTCCTAGTGTACAGGAGAGAGAGAACTATTTACGGGTTTTGGATGATTGACAACTTTTTAATACGCTTGCACTGTTTTTAAAACCCGGCATTTCCCATAAAGTCCATAATATCCTGCACCCCATAGTTATAGGATTTTAAATGCGCATACCCATACAGTCAGTCACACCGGAAACCGGGCACGCGGAGATCTGCGGCTTTGTCCATGAGGTCAGGGACCTCGGTGGCCTTGCCTTCTTTTTGATCCGCGACCGGACCGGCATCCTCCAGGTGACCATTCCTAAAAAGAAAGTGAGTGAAGCGGTACTTGCCGCGGCAAAAGCCGTCTCCCGCGAATCTGTGGTACGAATCAGCGGACAGATCAAGGCAGTTGAGAAAGCCCCCGGCGGGCGCGAGCTCGTGCCGGAGACCTTTGAGATCATCAGCCTTGCAGAGTCCCCGCTGCCGCTCGATGTGTCAGAGAAGGTTTCTGCCGAACTCGACACACGGCTGGATGGCCGCTTCCTCGATGTGCGGAGACCCCGTGTCGCTGCCGTATTTGCAATCCGCAGCGCTGCGATGCACGCGATCAATGATTACTTCCACAAGGAAGGGTTCATCTCGATCACCACCCCCAAGATCGTAGCCGCCGCAACCGAAGGCGGGACCGAACTGTTTCCCATTGCGTACTTTGACAAGGAAGCCTACCTCAACCAGAGCCCGCAGCTCTTCAAGCAGATGATGATGGCTGCCGGCTGCGAAAAGGTGTACGAGATCGGACCGATCTTCCGGGCAGAGGAGCACAACACCACCAAGCATCTCAACGAAGCAACGAGCATCGATATCGAAGTTTCATATGCCGACCATATCGAAGTGATGCGCATTTTAGAAGAGGTTATTATAAAAACATACGAGTACGTGGACAAGACCTGCTCTGACCATCTCACAAATATGGAGATCACCGACTTTTCAGTGCCAAAAGGCCCGTT
>JAURZP010000192.1 GCA_030653335.1 Methanoregula sp.
TCTTTCTCACCGCTCAACAGCTGTTCATCTTCAGGTGTGAGCACCTGGATCATACCCAGTTCAGTCTGAAGTTCATCGAATTTTTTACGTTCTTCAGCTGTTTTTTCATGAACCCGGATTGAGATTATACTGTAGATATCGGTGCCGGTGATCTGTTCAAGAATAGGGGATCGTTCATCCGGTTTTGCCTCTAAAAATGCGGCAAAACCACCCTGGGCAAGCAGGATGGAACGGGTAAACTGGTCAAAATCAAGACCGGTCACTTCAATAATTTTCTCTGATACGTCCCGTCGTTTTGTCGTAGTTGTGAGAAGTTTTTTAGTTTTTGCATCAGAAATCTCATGCTTTGGTTGCTGGAGTTCACCGGACGCTTTGCCACGAGCCCGCTGCTGGCTCCAATGGCAGAGAAAATGTCCCCCGGTTGTTTCAAATTCAACTTCAGCAAAACACTCCCCGGTATGGCGGGTTATGATCTCGTTGGTCGATTTGGTGATATCATGGAGGCGGGGAGTTTTCCCATAGAGGGCAAGAGATATCGCATCAAGTATGGTAGTTTTTCCCGATCCCGTTGGGCCGGTTATTGCAAAAATTGAACCTTCTGCATACGCCGGGTCGGTGAAATCTATCATCCATTCTCCGCTGAGTGAATTCAGGTTTTTAAAGCGGAGCTTTAAAATTCTCATGGATGATCCGCCTCTGCAAGTTCATCATTCTGGCAGATATCATCGAGGATAAGATTGAATGAATCAATTAATTCCTGCTGTTGTTCCGGGGGAACTTTGAATTCTTTGAGACAACGGTTGAAGACCTCACGCTCATCCAGATCGCTTAAGGATTCATCCACGTTCATCTGCTGAATGATTTGATTAACCATCCAGGTGTTGGTGATCTTTAAGATTTCAATATTCGAACCCCGGGTAATTTCATTGAAGTGCTGCTGGATATTCGGGATGATGTGCTGGTCCGTCAGAATGATCTCTACCCAGATGGGAATATTTTTGGCTTTTAATTCCTGCAATTGATTCGCAATCGTACTGAAATCACCCGTTAATGATGCAATCTCCTGGAACCGGGGAACAGGAATTTCTGTTATAACAGGTTTTTTCCCCGGGTTGAATTCTATGGCAATAACAATTTTTTTCTGTTTTGATTCGGAAAAACCCATGGATAACGGGGCTCCGCAATAGCGAATGGTTTCCTGACCGGGAAGAATCTGGGGTGCATGCAGGTGTCCGAGAGCAACATAATCGATATCCGGTGAAAATGTATCAGTGCCAACTCTAGCAAGGTTTCCAAGATACAGCTCACGGACACCATCTCCCTCAGAAGAACATCCCCCGGTGACGAATAAATGTCCCATCGTTATGATGGGGATCTTAACCCCGTTCAGGCTGCGTTTTGATTCTGCTATTTCGTGTACCCTTTGATAGTGCTGCCGGATACCGGCAAGTAATTTTTGTGTTTTTTCTGCAATATCTTCCCCAGGTTCAACTGTACGAATTTCACGGTCATGCAAGAAGGGGACCGCACAGACAATTAAAAATGGTGTACCCACGGAATCTTTCAAAATTAATACTTCATCATCAATTTTTTCAGATATAGATCCGATTGCATGGATATTTAAGGAACGGAGGAGTTCTTTTGGAGCATTCAGGAGAGCCGGAGAGTCATGATTTCCTGCAGTTACGATCAGGTGCTGGCAATCCGATGTTGCGATACGACCAAGAAAATCAAAATATAATTCTATTGCCCGGATACCCGGATTACTGTTATCGAAAATATCCCCGCTGATTAAGACGACATCGATATGTTCTGTAGTGATGCATTCAATCAACCAGTTTAAAAACGATTCAAATTCTTCATATCGTTTTTTTCCATAAAGTGTATGACCCAGATGCCAATCGGATGTATGAAGAATTTTCATTTTGATGCCTCAGAAGATTGTAATATTCAACGGAATTATCAAATTTTTTTCCTGATTGATCGCTGTTTATTGATTGTTTTGGATTTATGTTATTTATTGTGATTTTTTTATCGACACGAAGTGGAGAAGAGCCGTTATTTTTAACTGTCTTGTTGCAGCTCAATTCTGATAAGATAAACAACCCAGCCATTTTTCTTCCGGCAGGTTGACCACATATTATGTCAGCGCAGTCCTCTCTGGATTTTTCCGATCGCGTTTTTTATGATTATGGACTTCCGGGAGAAAAACTGGATTATTTTATCGACCAGTTCGTTGCTGCCGCAGCTAA
>JAURZP010000070.1 GCA_030653335.1 Methanoregula sp.
CATATCAGGTCTCCTCCGGAACTTCGAAGATCCGGTAGGGATCGAAGCGGCAGATCCGTTTAAATTCGCAATATTTATTCGGGCATTTCTCTTCGCGGGGGAGGGGGAAGCTTCCGTTCCGGATCCCGTCGATATACGCAAAGGTGCAGTTCTGTGAATTACGGATCATACCGGCAAAATCAGCCGAGACCCGGGGTCGGGAGACCATCAGCTCCTTTGCGGCTGAATCCGCGAGCACTATGCTCCGGTCCACTTCGCGCCGGATCGTATAATAGCCCCCGCCAATTCCGTGGTTACCGGTGATCTTCTCAAACGCGAGCAGGTAAAGCGGCAGCTGCAGGGCCGTACCTGCCTCGATATCTTTTGCCTTCGGATGCTGTGAACCGGACTTGTAATCATAGATTAAGAAGAATCCATCCGGAGTGAGATCGATCCGATCGATCCGGCCCCGGATGAAGACTTTCCGTTCGCCATCCGGTGAAACGAGTTCAACCGGTTCCGGAGAGGAGGCCGGATCATCCGATTCGGTTGTTCCCATGCCAAAGGAATATTCAAACAGGGACGGGACGAGCGGTGAGTCGGATTCATCTGTTTCATGCATTAGGAATCGTTCGAAATACCCGGGGCCGGTATGACGATTTCCGAGCATCAGGATCCGGGTGGCATCCCAGAGCGGGCTCTGGAAGGAGTACGTATCCAGTTCTTCCGTGGCAATCTTAAGGATCATCTCGGTGGCATCAATCAGAGAGGCTGGATTAACCCGTGTCTGGCCGGCAGAACGCCATTGCCGGTAAAACGTGCTCAGGATATCGTGGATGGCAGTCCCGCGATCACCGGCCGAGAGATTCGGCTCCACTTCCGGTAATTCTTTAAGATTGATCACCCGGTTTAAGAAATATTCAAACGGGCAGCTGGCATAGGTCTCAAGGCTTGTCGGGGAATATACATGCTCCGGGCCGTACCGTTCAGCAAGCACTTCACGGATCGATTCATCGGAAAGGATGCCGTCATAGGGCGAATCACACACGCCCCGGCGATAGTACCGCTCCATGTTGATCCGTTCAACAAGATCGTTGATTCCCAGTGAACCCGGGATATAATCAAGTGCAGTGCAGA